>DASWMA010000677.1:0-33455 GCA_036399995.1 Longimicrobium sp.
AGTTCCAGGGGGAGCCACGCAGCGGCGCGCTGGTGATGGTGCGCCCCGGGCTGAACCCCGAGGCGCTGCGGGCGGGGAACGCGCCGCGCACGCAGGCCCTCATGCGCATGCCGCTGCTCGACGGAAGCACGGCCAGACGCCTGCTGGAGATCCCCGATGCGAGCGTGGTGCAGAGCGGCGGCAACGAGCGGGGCGGGCAGCGCACCGTGCGGATGCGGATGCTGGGCCCGCCCGAGTTCTCGCCGCTGACGCTGTGGGGTGTGCTGGAGGGCGGCAGCGTGGCGCTCACGCACACGCACCTCTACACCGTGAAGCTCTTCGACATCAATGGCCGCCCGGTGCTGGTGATGCAGCGGCCGGTGCGCGTGCGCCGCCCCACCGCGCGCGACCGCGAGCGCGCCCGCCAGCGGCTGCGCGAGCAGCTGCAGAGCGGGCGCGGGATGGTGATGGTCACGCGGCGGCAGGGGCCCGGAGGCGGTGGGGCCCCTCCCCGCGGCGGCGGCCCCGGGCTTTCGCGCGAGCAGATCGAGGAGCGCGTCCGCGAGATGCAGTTCGCCGACACGGTGCGCGCCATCCAGGGGATGACGGTGTCGCCCCGGGGGACGCTGTGGGTCGAGCGCACGCCCGCCAGCATCGGCGACCCCGGCCCCATCGACATCCTGATGTCGAGCGGGCAGTACATGGGCACGGTCACCGGGATCCGCCTCCCCGAAGCGATCAGCGTCACCGGCCGCGCCGTGTGGCTCGAGCGCGACGACGACGACGTGGAGCGCGTGGTGGTTCGCCAGCTTCCGCCAGGGTGGTTCTGATCACGGAGATCCCCTGGCGCAAGAAACCAGGGAGGATCTGGGGGGTTCCCGAGATGCGTCCGCGCCACGTCTGGCGGTTCGCCGTAACGCGGCGAGGTGTCGGCATCTTCGTCCAGCGCTGCAGGTTCTCCCCTCTCCGCGAGAGCCGCTGCTGCATCCTTCCCCGCCCGGCGGAGCTCCAGGGCTGGACCTCGTTCGGCGTCATCTCGACCGACGCGATCGGGACGTATACCAGATCCTGAAAAAGTGAAAAAGAGTGGTTTCACACGGAGTCAACGGAGTTAACGGAGAGCTTCATTTCCGTTGACTCCGCTGACTCCGTTAACTCCGCGTGAAACAAGTGCAGTTTTGTTTTCAACCGTGCCGGTCACGCGGCACTGGAGCCTGGCCTCGGCCAGGGTGATCGGCCCTGCGTTCATGCGGGTCAGCAGCCTGCGTCAACGCGAGCGGGGCGGCAGATGGTCTGCCGCCCCGCTCGTTTCGATCCGCCGGAGGGTTCGCCGGCTACTTCCCGCGGCGCGACTTGGCGGCGCTTGCCGACTTGGCGGGGGCGCGCTTCTTCGGCGGCGCGGCGGTGCTGGTCGCTGCCTCCGGCTCACGCTCGGTCTCGGCCGCGGGCGTCTCGTGCGGCGCTGCAGCTTCTCCGCTTTTTGCGCGAGCGCGGTGCTTCGCGAGGTTGCGCAGGCGGTCCCGATCCTTCTTCTCGCGGCCCTTTATCACCGCGAAGACCTCCTCCGGGGTCACGCCGGCCGACGAGAGCAGGGCGTACAGGTGCCAGAGCACGTCGGCCGCCTCGCGGGCCACGTGGTCGCGCGCGCCAAACTCCACGCCGATCTCCACCTCTTCGCCCGCCAGGAGGGCCTGGTGCGCCTCGTTCAGCTCGAAGGCCTCCTCGTTGAACTTCTTCCGGAGCCTGGCCGGGTTCGCGAGGAGGTAGGCGGTGTTGAACGCAGCTTTCGGGGGCAGCCCTTCTTCCACGCTGGGATCGAGGCGGCGCGACTCGATGGTCGCCCAGAGCTTCGCGAGGATCCGTTCGGTCGCCATTCGTTCCGAGGGCAGGTCGTGGGTGAAGCAGCGGCGGATGCCGGGGTGGCAGCGGGCCGCCTGCACTGCTCCTCACGAGGTGAAAATCGGCTGCAATAGTAGCAATTAGCGAACGAACGGGCAAGTCCGTTCCCTGGTTTTCCGCGGGCTGCGCGGCCTCGTCGCCCCCCATCCCGGTTCGCTCGGGTAACCGCGCCGCGCTGGCCAGATACGAGCTCCCCCGTCTCGATCGAACGGCTGCGGCCGGTTGCGAAGGCGATGGAGGTTCGGGAAGGACGATCCCCCTGTGACGATCGGAAGCCGCCATGCGTGCGAGCTGCGTAGCGACGGACTGTCAGGGGGCGCTCCGAGAACGGGCGCCCCCTGTCTCCTGGTCACCTTTGCCGGGTGCAGGATTCCGTTCTTACGCCGAAGCTCGAAGAGAGGCTGCTCGAAAAGGACCAGCCGGGCGGCCTTCCCCCTGACCCATCCGGCCACTCGGGCCCTCACCAGCCGGCGTGTTCCCCAGAGGATGCACGCCTCATTCGGCCGCAGGCTGGTTCCACTTCTCGATGCGCCGCTCCAGCGCCGCGAAGACGTCGTTCGGGGTCAGGTCGACCGACGCGAACAGGACGTACACGTGGTAGAGCAGGTCGGCCGCCTCGCCGGTCATGTGGCGCCTGGTGCCGAAGCCCGTCAGCCCCTCTTCTTCCGGGACCGAGCTGGCCTCGAGGCGCACCAGGCGGGCTTGGTGCGCCTCGACCAGCTCGTAGGCCTCCTGGACGACCTTGTTCCGGAGGTTGAACGGGTTCTGGATGAGCGCGCCGGGGTGGGAGTTGGGGTCGCTGCGGCGCAACTCGATGCCCGCCCAGAGCTTCGCGAGGATCTCTTCGGTCGCCATGTCGTCTCCGAGGGGAGGGCGTGGGTGAAGCAGCTGCGGGCGCCGATGTGGCAGGCGGGGGCCCCTGCACCGAGCCTCGCGAGGTGAAAATGGGCTGCAATGGTAGCAACCGGCCAACGGCCGGGCAAGTCCGTTCCCTGGACTTCCCCAGGCTCCACGGCCTTCTCGGCCACCGTCTCGTTCCGCCCGGGTGCCCGGTCCGCGCTGGCCAAATACGAGCTCCATCGGTCAGTGCGCTGCGTCCGAGCTACGAGGTTGCAGAGCAGGTAGCCGAGCGCATCTGCGATGTCTCGTCCATGACGAGCTCCGGGGGCGTGGTTTTCGAGTGCGTGATTCGACGGCTGCCGGGAGATCTACATGCACCCGCGCGTGCTACGGCCGGCCTCTGATCTGATACCGAATCCGGCTAAACACTTACTGCAACAGCGACCCTCACGCGTGCGAACTGCATGGCGACCAGCCTGAGGAATCAGTCAGGGGGCGCTCCGACAACGGGCGCCCCCTCTGTCTCTTTCGTCACCTTCAGCCAGGTGCATGATTCCGTCTCCTCTTGCTGAAGCCCGGAGAGGGGCCGTTCGAAAAAAGGAGCAAGGCGAGCGGCCATCCCCCCTGACCTGCGTCCCTGGGCCGCCGGATGCCTTGACGGGCCGGCGTGTTCCCCGGGATGCACGCCTCACTCGGCGACAGGCTGGGCCCACTTCTCGTGGCGGCGCTCCAGCACCGCGTAGACGTCGTTCGGGGTCACGTCGAGCGACGCGAGCAGGACGTACAGGTAGTAGAGCAGGTCGGCCGTCTCGGCGGTGATGTGGCGCCTGGTGCCGAAGCCCGTCAGCCCCTCTTCTTCCGGGACCGAACTGGCCTCGAGGCGCGCCAGGCGGGCTTGGTGCGCCTCGACCACCTCGTACGCCTCCTGGATGACCTTGTTCCGGAGATTGAACGGGTTCTCGAGGAGCTTGGCGGTGTAGCTGGTGGGGGCGGTGCGGCGCGACTCGATGGTCGCCCAGAGCTTCGCGAGGATCTCTTCCGTCGCCATGTCGGTCTCCGAGGGGCAGGGCGTGGGTGAAGCAGCTGCGGGTGGCGAGGTGGCAGGCGGGCCCCCTGCACCGCCCCTCGCGAGGTGAAAATCGGCTGCAACGGTAGCGCCCGGCGAACGGCCGGGCAAGTTCGTTCCTGGACTTCCGCGAGCTACGCAGCCTTCGTCGACAATCGTCTCGGGGACTACGCCACGGCGCCCCGGCTCGGCTCTGCTCAGCCCAGCATCCGCCGTCCGTTCAGGATCTTGAGGAACGAGCGGCCGCGGAGCTCGTCCAGCGTGAGCCCGGTCAGCTCCAGCACCTCGGCCTCGGTCAGCGCCCCGCAGTTCATCCCCCGCAGGAAGTAGTTCAGCAGCCCCTGCCCCGTGGCCGCGTCGTCGAACACGTCGCCCACCAGCGTGGCCTGCGCCGCCTTCTCCACGAAGTTCTTGAGCCGCGCGCCCGCGCTCTCCACGCTCTCCAGGAAGAACGCGAACACCGCCGCGTAGCGCGTGACGAGCTGCGCGGGGTGCAGGTCCCACCCCTGGTAGAAGCCGCCCACCAGCGAGTGGCGCACGTCGTCGTAGTGCAGCTTCCAGGCGCGGTGCACGCCGGCGCGGTTCTCCGCCAGCTGCGCGTCGGTGAGCGCCGGGCCGCCCGGCGCGGCGCGGTGCACGGGCACCGGCATCACCGTGGTCGACCCGTCCGACAGCCACACGCCGGTGCCGGCCAGCGACACCTGCATGGCGTGCTTGGCGTAGTCGCACGCGGGGTGGCGCATGTGCTGGTGCGCGGCGGTGATCCCCACGCCGGCCGTGTAGTCGTAGGTGCCGAAGTGCGCCGCCGTGATCCGCCCGCCGCCGGCGCGCACCAGCTCGGGGAGCATGCACCGCCCGTCCGCGCCGATGATGGCCTGCGGCACCTCCACCATGATCTCGAAGCGCAACGCCCCCGCGGGCAGCCCCAGCCGCGGCTCCAGCACCTGCAGCACGTCGGCGAAGTAGTCGACCTGCTCGGGGAGCGCCACCTTGGGGAGGGTGAGCACGAAGTTGGGCGGCAGCACGCCCCCCGTGGCCTCCACCAGCGTGGTGAGGAACAGGTCGAGCGTGCGGATGCTGCGGCCGCGCAGCTCCTCGCTGAGCGTTTTCACCCGGATGCCCAGGAAGGGCGGGAGCGTCCCCTCAGCCAGCCCCTTCGCCACCTCGCGCGCCACCGACTCGGCGTGGCCGTCCTCCTCCGCGTCGGAACGGTTGCCGTAGCCGTCCTCGTAGTCGATGCGGAAGTCTTCCACCGGCTCGCGCCCCAGCTTTTCGGCCACGCGCGAGTAGACGCGGTCCGCGAAGCCGCCGCCGGCGATGCCGAGCGCCTGGGCGAGCGTCGCGGCGTCGGGGGCGTACTCGTCGAGCGCGCGGCGGGCCACCTGGCCCAGCTTGACGGTGCTGTCGTGGCGGAAGAGCTGCGCGCCGCCGTACACGGTGTGCACGGGCTGGCGGGCGCCGCCCTCGCCGGGGTAGCGGCGGACGAACTGCTCGTTGGCGCGGCGCAGGCGGGCGGCCTGGTCGGCCAGCTCGTCGGGTTTCAGGGAAGCCGGCATGCGGTGGTGTTCAGCCGTTGTAGATGGTGCCCTTGCGGGCGCGGTACAGCTCGAGGACGGCGTTGGCCTCGTCGCGCAGCACGCCGTCCACGATCTCGATCCCCCGTGCGCGCAGGTACGCGTGGCTCTCGGGGAACACGGGTCCTTCCTCGAAGTTCAGCCGGCGCGCGTCGTCGCGGTGCGCGCCGCACAGCACGCGCGTGACCCCGCTCCACAGCGTGGCGCCCAGGCACATGGCGCAGGGGTCGCAGCTGGTGGCCAGCTCGTGCTGCGGCCCGCCGGCGCTCTTCAGCGAGAACGAGCCCAGGCGCGCCTGCGCCATCATGAACGCCATCATCTCGCCGTGCAGCGTGCAGTTGTTCAGCCGCACCACGCTGTTCACGCCCACCGCCACCAGCTTCCCCGAATCGCGCTCGAAGATCGCCGCGCCGAAGGGGCCGCCGGTGCCCTGCAGCACGTTCTGCCGCGACAGCTCGATCGCCAGCCGCATCCGCTCCTCGTCGCCCGTGTACGTGCGCCCGAAGTCCACGGCGGACGCCACCCAGTCGGGGAGGGTGATGGAAATCGCAGGGAGATTCATCGCATCGGGCCGTGGCCTGGTGATGTCATCCATCCGGTCATCGAGTGTTCGTCCCGCGATGTGTCTCGCGAAAATGCGAGTGAACTCGCGGCTACAACGGCACGCAGTCCGCCTTCGCGGACTTCAACGGCGGACGCCGCCGCGCGTCCTCAGCGCAGCACCTAGCACCCAGCACCCAGCACCCAGCACCCAGCACCCAGCACCCAGCACCCAGCACCCAGCACCCAGCACCCAGCACCCAGCACCCAGCACCCAGCACCTTCGCACCTTCGCACCTTCGCACCTCCGCACCTTCGCACCTTCGCACCTTCCCCGGCAGGATAACGCGAACCCCCGCGCCCGGCCAGTCGCCTCGCGGAGAATGGCGGCGTGCGTCCGTGCTGCGGGCGAAACGCGCCGCCGGGGAGTTTCGTAACGAAGCGGCGGGTGCTATTCTGGGTGCGAAATCACGCGTCACACCTCCCCGTCGGTGCCGCACCACGCGCCCGCGCCCCACCGCGCGCGGCGTTCTCCGCAGACGGCTCGTCCGTCGACCGGCCACACATTCCATGCTCCTCACCATGCTGCCGAGCGACGGCGCCCTTTCGATTCCCGAGGGAGCCGACGGCGAGACCGCGCTGCAGGCGCTCCGCCGCAGCGAGGAGTATTTCCGCTCGCTGGTGGAGAACGCGCGCGACGTGATCCACGTGATCAACGAGGACCGCACCACGCGCTACATCACCCCCTCGGTCCAGGCGCTGCTGGGGTGGACCGTGGACGAGCTGGTGGGGCGGAACGCGCTCGACATCATCCACCCCGACGACGTGCCCGCCGCGCTCCACCAGATCCGTTTGGCGCGCGAGACCCCCGGCTCCGGGCGGCCGCTCACGCTGCGGGTGCGGCACCGCGACGGCTCGTGGCGCGTGTTCGAGGCCATCGGCCGCAACCTGCTGGACGACCCCGCCGTCCGCGGGATCATCGTCAACTCGCGCGACGTGACCAGCCGCCGCCGGGCCGAAGAGGAGAACGTGCGGCTGGCCGCCTTCGCGCGCGAGAACCCCAACCCGATCTTCGAGTGCGCGCGCGACGGCGGCGTGCTGTGGGCCAACGCCGCGGGCGAGCGGCTGGTGGCGGGGCTGGGGCTGGACCGCCCCGAGCACCTCCTTCCCGAGCACCACCGCAGGCTGGTGCACGAGGCCGCGGCCAGCGGCACCAGCGCGCGCGACCAGGAGCGCCACGTGGGCGGGCGCGTGTTCGCGTGGACGTACCACCCCCAGCCCGGGCTGGGCACGGTGCACCTGTTCGGCGAAGAGGTGACCGACCGCAAGCAGGTGGAAGAGCGCCTGCTGCACCAGGCCATGCACGACTCGCTCACCGGCCTCCCCAACCGGCACCTGTTCATGGAGCGGCTGGGCGAAAGCCTCTTCCGCTTCAACCAGGGGGCCGGGCAGTGCGCCGTGCTCTTCCTGGACCTGGACCGCTTCAAGGTGGTGAACGACTCGCTGGGCCACCACGTGGGCGACGAGCTGCTGGTGGCCGTCGCCCGCCGGCTGGGCGAGAGCGTGCGCGCCTGCGACACCGTGGCCCGCTTCGGCGGCGACGAGTTCGCCATCCTACTCACCGAGCTGGCCGACGCGTCCGTCGCCACCGCGATCGCCGCGCGCGTGGCCAGCGCCGTGGCGGCACCGGTGAACCTGAACGGCTACGAGGTGTTCACCTCGGCCAGCATCGGCATCGCGCTGGCCACCTTCGGCTACGACCGCCCCGAGTACCTGCTGCGCAACGCCGACATGGCCATGTACCGCGCCAAGGGAAGCCCGGGCGAGGCGTGGCGGGTGTTCGACCGCGGGATGCACGCGCAGGCGCTGGGCCGGCTGCAGACCGAGACCGACCTGCGCCGGGCGCTGCAGCGCGGCGAGTTCACGCTGGTGTACCAGCCGATCGTGTCGCTGCAGACGGGGCGGATCGCGGGGGTGGAGGCGCTGTGCCGGTGGCACCACCCCGAGCGGGGGCTGGTGGAGCCGGCGGAGTTCATCCCCACCGCCGAGGAGACGGGGGTGATCGCGCCGCTGGGCGAGTGGGTGCTGCGCGAGGCCTGCCGCCAGCTGGCCGAGTGGCGCGCGGAGCTGGGCGCGCGCATCGCGGTGAGCGTGAACCTTTCCGCGCGGCAGTTCGCGCACCCGGGGCTGGTGGACACCGTCCGCGACGCGCTGGCCGCCAGCGGGCTCAAGCCGCGCCACCTGAAGCTCGAGATCACCGAGAGCGCGCTGCTGGAGAGCGACGCCGCCGAGCCGGTGCTGCGCGAGCTGTGCGAGCTGGGGGTGGAGATGCAGATGGACGACTTCGGCACCGGCTACTCGTCGCTCTCGGCGCTGCACCACCTGCCGATCCGCGCGTTGAAGGTGGATCGCACCTTCGTGGGCCGCATCGGGCGGGGCGGCGGCCACGGCCAGCTGGTGCGCACCATCGTGCTGATGGCGCGCGGGCTGGAGCTGGCGGTGATCGCCGAGGGGGTCGAGACCGAGGAACAGCTCGTCGAGGTGCGCCAGGCGGGGTGCGACTATGCGCAGGGCTACCTGATCGCCCGCCCCCTCACCCCCGCCCACGTCCGCGACCGCCTGCTCGCCGAGGGCGCGCCGTAGCCCACGTCGACATCGTCCCTCAGACGCAACCACTGAAAGAATCTCACGCAGAGCAGCAGAGCAGCAGAGGAGATTGGTTGCTCTCTGCTGCTCTGCTGCTCTGCGTGAGCCATGTCCTTTCGGATCTTCAATCTCCGAACATGTCGCGGAAACGCAGAGCGGGCCGGGGATCGATTCTCCCCGGCCCGCTCATGTTTCCAGCCTCGGCCCGGCGTGATCAGTCGACCTTGGGGCCGGCGGCCTTCACGGCGTCGGAGACCCGGTCTTCGAAGCGCTTGAAGTTGTCGGCGAAGGCCTGGGCCAGCGTCCGCGCCTGCTGGTCGAAGGCGGCGGGGTCGGGCCAGGTGTCGCGCGGCACCAGCACCTCGCTGGGCACGCCGGGCACCGCCCTCGGCACGCTCAGGCCGAAGAACGGCGTGGTGTCGGTCTCCACCCCGTCGAGCTCGCCGGCCAGCGCGGCACGCACCATGGCGCGGGTGTAAGCCAGCTTCATCCGCTGCCCCACGCCGTAGGGGCCGCCGGTCCACCCGGTGTTCACCAGCCACACGCGCGCCTGGTGCTCCTGCAGCTTCTTCCCCAGCATCTCGGCGTACACGTTGGGGTGCAGCGGGAGGAACACCGCGCCGAAGCACGCCGAGAAGGTGGGCTGCGGCTCCTTCACCCCGCGCTCGGTGCC
This sequence comes from Longimicrobium sp., assembly GCA_036399995.1. GTDB lineage: Bacteria > Gemmatimonadota > Gemmatimonadetes > Longimicrobiales > Longimicrobiaceae > Longimicrobium. The sequence continues at coordinate 9,218 of DASWMA010000677.1, forward strand.
CGCCACCTTGGCCGTGTACCCCGAGAGGAAGTAGTACATCGCCTGCTCGGGGGTGAGCCGGCTGATCGGCGGCAGCACGCCGTACGCGTCGGCGGTCAGGAACACCACGTTCCTGGGGTGGCCGCCGCGGGCCGACGGAACGTGGTTGGTGATGTAGTGCAGCGGGTAGCTGACGCGCGTGTTCTCGGTGAGCGTCTGGTCGTCGAAGTCGACGCGGCGCTCGTCGTTCACCACGCAGTTCTCCAGCACGGTGCCGAACATCCGCGTGGTGGCGTAGATCTCGGGCTCGCCCTCCTTCGACAGCTTGATCGCCTTGGCGTAGCAGCCGCCCTCGAAGTTGAAGATCCCGTCGTCGCTCCAGCCGTGCTCGTCGTCGCCGATCAGCGCGCGCTCGGGGTCGGCGCTCAGCGTGGTCTTGCCGGTGCCGCTCAGGCCGAAGAAGAGCGCGGTGTCGCCCTGGGCCCCCACGTTGGCGCTGCAGTGCATGCTCAGCACGCCGTGCTCGGTGGGGAGGAGGTAGTTCAGCAGCCCGAACACGCTCTTCTTGATCTCGCCCGCGTAGCGCGTACCGCCGATCAGCACCTCGCGCCGGCCGAAGTGGATCAGGATGAAGGTGCTGGTGCGGGTGCCGTGGCGCTCGGGGTCCGCCTGGTACTCCGGCGCGTGCAGGATGGTGAACCCGGGCTGGAACTGCTCCAGCTCGTTCTCGTCGGGGCGACGGAACATGTTGTACGCGAACAGGTTGTGCCACGCGTTGGGGGTGATCACGCGCACCCCCAGGCGGAAGGCCGCGTCGGCCCCCGCCCACATGTCGCGCACGTACAGGTCCTGCCCCTCGAGGTGCTCCATCACGTCTTCGCGCAGGCGGTCGTAGTTCGCCGGCTCGAAGGGCATGTTCACCTTCCCCCAGTCCACGTGCCCCTCGCTTCCCGGCTCGCGCACCACGAAGCGGTCGTTGGGCGAGCGGCCGGTGTGCGGGCTGGTCACGGCGTTGAACGGACCGCCGTCCACCAGTATCCCCTCGCCCCGGCGGATGGCGTGCTCCACCAGCTCCACCGGGTTCAGGTTCCAGAACACGGTGCCCGGGTTGCGGACGCCGTGGTTTTCAAGCCCGTACCGGCTTTCGCGCCCGAAGCTGGGGGCGGCGGCGGTCTCGGGGTTCAAAGTCGTAGCCATGCGATGATCTCGGTTCCAGGAACGACGCCCGCGCGCCGAAAAGTGCCCGCAGCGGGCGGCGGGGAAAGCGGGTAGGGTAGCATTTCCGCCGCTGGCAGGCAAGCCGTTGTGTACGCGCGATGAGCGGCGCTCAGTCGGCGCCACGTCGTCCGCACGGCGCGGCTCCGCCGCGCGGCGGGTACGCCGGCCATTTTCGGGATGCCGATGCAGGGGAGGTGCCGCCCGGGGCGCAGCGCCTCCGGCCCCTCGCGGGCGTCACGCCGGGGCGATCCCCACGAAGACGCCGCGGCCGGAGATGCCGTCGGCGTCGTGCGTCACGCGCAGGCCGGCGTCTTCCATCGCCGCCTGCATCTCGGCCCGGGTGAACAGGCCCAGCTCGTGGCGCTCGGTGGCGTGCACCAGCCCGTCCGGGCGGCCGACCAGGTACTCGAAGCTCAGCACCGACACGCGTCCGTCCACGTGCCCCAGCCCCATCCGGGCGATCTTCAGCTCCGGCTCTTCGTGCGTCAGCAGGTGCACGTAGCCGGGGACGAACTCGTCGGGCCCGAACCACGGCTCCACCACCAGCGCGCCGCCGGGCGCCACGTGCCGGGCCATCGCCGCCACCGCGGCGCGCATCGATTCGAGCGTGGCCGCGTAGCCGATGGAGCTGAACAGGCACGTCACCACGTCGTACCGGCGCCCCAGGTCGAAGTCGCGCATGTCGGCGTGGTGCAGCGGCACACCGGGAAGCCGCGCGCGGGCCACGGCGAGGAGGCCCGCGTCCAGGTCCATCCCCTCCACCGTGTAGTGCGCGGCCAGCGCCTGCGCGTGCATCCCGGTGCCGCACGCCACGTCGAGCAGCGTGCCCCCGCCGGGCCCGCCGGCGGCGGCTACCAGGTCGCGGACGCGCGCGGCCTCGGCCGGATAGTCCTTGAACGAATAGAGCCGGTCGTACAGCTCCGCCGTCTCGCTGAACATCAGGCTTCTCCGTCTCAGGGAGCGATCGAGTGATCGACGTGGATCCGGGGAGGCCACGTCATCATCCGGCTCGCGCGAACCGAACCGCCTGCCGTCCCTCGTATCTCCCTGAACTGCGTGGGCGGCTTCGCCGCGAGCATCGGAGGGAGGGGAGTCAGGGGGAGGACGGCGATGAAGCTCTCCCCCTGACTCCCTTTTCCTCCGATGCTCTGCGTTCACGCGGTTCGACAGCCTGCGTCCAGAGCGATGCCGGGGAGAGGAGAGCGCACACCGGCTCGCCGGATCCGGCATCAGGGCCGCGGGCGGCGGAGGTGGTTGCGGATGCGGGCGACCAGCTCGGGGCCCACGAAGGGTTTGGCCACGTAGTCGTCGGCGCCGGCGGCGAACACGCGGTACACGGTGTCGGCCTCGGTGCGCGCGGTGAGGAAGACGACGGGGAGCGCGCGCCAGCGCGGGTCGGCGCGCACCACGCGGCACAGCTCGATGCCGTTCACGTGCGGCATGTCGATGTCGAGCACCAGCAGGTCGGGGCCCACCTCGCCCAGCCGCGTCCAGAAGTGCAGCGGGTCGCCGCTGGTGTGCACGTCGAGCCCGTGCGGCTCCAGCAGCGCGCGGACGGCGTCGAGCAGGTGCGGGTCGTCGTCCACGCACAGCACACGCGCCCGCGTCGCGCGCCGCGCGGGGAGCACGTCTTCCACCGCCTGCCGTACGGCGTCGGGCGACAGCGGTTTCTGCAGGAAGGTGGTGGCGCCCAGCTGCACCGCCCGCAGCCGGTCGGGAAGCGCGCCGCGCGCGGTGGCCACCAGCACCGGCACGCCCGGGTGCCGCGCGCCCACCTCGGCCAGCGCGCTCCAGTCGCTGGTGGCGTCGGCCGCGCTCACGTCCAGCAGCACCACGTCGGGCCGGGCGTCGCCGGCGCCCGACGCATTCGCCGCCACGGCCAGACGCACGCCGGCCCCGGCGGTGGCGTCGCGCGCGGCGTTGGCGAGCGACGAGTCGGTGGTGACGACGAGGAGGGTCGGCGCGCCGGAGGCACCCGCCGCCGGCGCCGTCTGCGGAACCGGGGCGGGCGCTTCGGCCGGGCGCTGCTCGATGGCGCGGCGCAGGCGGGCGGCGATGTCGGCGAGCTCGGCGCCGTCGGCGGGCTTCAGGTAGTGGCCGCCGCCGAAGCGCGTCTCGGCCTCGCGGGCCAGGCGGGTGCCTTCCGGCACGCCGAAGGTGCCCAGCGCCCCCGCCAGCCGGTGCGCCTCGTCGGTCGCCTGCTGGCGGAGCGCGCCGTTCAGCCGCCCCTCGGCGGCCGCGCGGGCGGCGCGCTCCAGCACGGCCACGCGCTCGAGCATGGTGCCGCGCGCCCGCGCCCACAGCTGCCCGACGGCCGCGGCCACGTTCTCGCGCGGCGCGGGCGGCGCCGGTTCGGCGGCCGGGGCGGCGGACGGCGTGGCGGAGGTGGATTCGGCGCCCGACGTGGCCTGCAGCAGGGCCGAGACGGCGCGCAGCAGCTCGGCGCGGTCGAGCGGGTGGAAGAGAACGCGCTCCACCGCGTGATCCTTCACCAGCCGGTCGAGGACGTGTTCGTCCACCCCGCGCTCGCCGGGCTCCAGCGTAACGATCACCGGCACGGCGCGTCCGCCGGGGGCCGCGCGGAGCGAGCGGAGCGCGTTCATCGTCTCGTCCGCCCCCACCGACAGGTCCACCAGCACCAGCGCCCGCCCGTCGCGCGCATGGTCCATCGCCTCGCCCGCCGAGAAGGCGGCCTGCACGGTCACGCGCGGGAGGCGCTCGGCCAGCCAGCTGCCGAAGTGCCCCGGAAGCCCTGCGACGACGACTGAGTTCAACGCGAATGCTCCTGAGCGGGAAGACGCCGGCAAATCACAAGGGGCCGTAATGTACGCGGCACACTCGCCCGGGCAATCCCGGGGATTCGAGGAGCACGGGCGATCGGACCGGCGGGGCCGGATTCGGCCGGGGGCGACTGGGGATCCGGACCGATCGTGAACGGAGTGCGCTCTCCGCCCCGATCCCGTCAGCGTGTAAACAGTGGAGCAATCATCCCGGAAGCGCGAACCTTCTTCGCGCGCCGGTGTTGGAGCGGGTGGAATCGCCCCCGCGTGGGCGAGCGTACGCCCTGACCGACCGCATGGAAGCCGAGCCCACCCCCGCCGCCTCCGCACCCGAGCGCGCCCGCCGCATCCTGCTGGCGGACTGCGACTCGTATTTCGTGCGCTGCGCCATGCTGGCCGACCCCGAGGGCGCGGGGAAGGCCGAGCTGCTGCTGGTGGGCGGCCGCCCCGACGGGCGCGGGGTGGTGACCAGCGCCAGCTACGCCGCGCGCAAGTTCGGCGCGCACGCGGGGATGCCGATGTCGCAGGCGATCCGGCTGTGCCCGCGCGCGATGGTGGTGCCGGTGCCGGGCGAGATGGTGCAGCGCAAGCACCACGAGGTGAAGGCGGTGCTCGACGAGTTCAGCCCGGTGGTCGAGGCCGCCAGCGTGGACGAGTTCTACCTGGACCTGAGCGGCACCGAGGTGCTGTACCACCACGAGCCGCTGGTGCAGACGGCGCGGCGGATCCAGCAGGCGGTGCTGGACCGCACGGGGATCTCGCTGTCGATCGGCGGGGCCACGCAGCGCACGCTGGCCAAGATGGCGGCGTCGGTGAACAAGCCGTTCGGCGTGCACGTGGTGGAGCCCGGCGAAGAGGGCGAGTTCGTCGCGCGCTTCGCCCTGGAGGAGATCCCCGGCGTGGGCCCCGCCTTCGCCGAGGCGCTGCGGCGGCGCGGCGCCACCCGCGTGCGCGACCTGCTCACGCTGGACGAGGCCACGCTGGTGTCGTGGGTGGGGGAGGGCCGCGGCCGCTGGCTGTACCGGCTGAGCCGCGGGATCGAGGGGAGTGGCGTGTCGCCGCGCGCGCCGCAGAAGTCGATCTCGCACGAGCGCACCTTCGCGCACGACATCGCCGACGAGGACGAGATCGAGAACAAGCTGGCCTACCTGGTGGGCGAGACCGGCGCCTCGCTGCGCGCCGACGGGCTGAAGGCCCGCACGGTGACGGTGAAGATGCGCTACGCCGACTTCACCGACCGCAGCGCCAGCCGCACCGTGCCCGAGCCGCTGGAGAGCGACCGCGCGCTCTTTTCCGTGGCCCGCGCGCTGATGCGGCAGCTCCGGGCGCAGCGCCGCGGCGGGATCCGCCTGCTGGGCGTGGGCGTGTCGAAGCTGGGGGAGGAGGCCGAGGCCGAGCCGATGCTGTTCGAGCCGCCGCAGGGGCTGGAGAGCGAGCGCGACCGCCGCCTGAGCGCCGCCACCGACCGCCTGCGCACCCGCTTCGGCCGCGAAGCCGTGCTCCCCGCGCGCGTGGCGCCGAAGCCGAAGGACGCGGGCTGATCCACTGATTACCGGTTGCCGAGATCAACTGTGCACACGGACCGAAGCACATCATCGGCCTGCGCGAACCGGCCCGCTCGCGGTCGTCCTGTATCCTCGAACCGCGTGGGCGGCTGCGCCGCGAGCAGCGGAGGGAAGGGAGTCAGGGGGAGAACCGCGGTGAAGTTCTCCCCCTGACTCCCTTTTCCTCCGCTGCTCTGCGTTCACGCGGTTCAACAGCCTGCGTCACGCCGATGCGGGGGAGACGAGAACACGGTCGACGTCAGCCGGTGGCGCTCTCCGCGTCTCCCCGCACCACCAGCCCCACCTGCTCCACGCGGCCGTCCGCCATCCGCCGCACCTTGAGCTTCACGGCGCCCACCGTAACGCCGCGCCCCTCCTCCAGCCGCTCGCCCAGGCGGTCGCGGAGCACCTCTTCCAGCGTATGGTCGGGGTGTCCATCCACCATGATGCCGTAGAACTCCTCGACCTCGGCCACGGTGGTCTCGCCGCGCAGGGGGAACTCGACCTCGGTGGGGAGCGCGCGCTGCGGCTCGGCCTGGCCGGTGAAGATCCGGTCCACCAGCGGCCGCACCCCGGGGGTCAGCACCAGGAACACGTGGTCGCCGCTGCGCAGGCGCGTGCTGCCGCGCGGCGGAACGATGCGGTTGGCGCGGGCCAGCATCGCCACCACCGCCTCGTCGGGAAGCGCCAGCTCGCGCACGGTGCGGCCGGCCACGCGGCTCGCGTCGGTCAGCGTGTACTGCACGATGTCGCCGTGCACGTGCTGCAGCGAGGTGATCTCGAGCGTGACCGCGGGCGCGGGGGCGTGCGGCTCCTCCAGCTTGAGCAGCCGCGCCAGCGGGGCCAGCGTCCACCCCTGCAGCAGCGCGGAGACGAGGACGACGAAGAAGACCACGTCGAACAGCGGCTCGCTCCCGCGCAGCCCCAGCAGCAGCGGGAAGGTGCCCAGCACGATGGGGACGGCCCCCTTGAGCCCCGCCCACGACACGAACACGATCTCGCGCCAGTTGAAGCGGAGAGGCGCGAGTGCGAGCGCCACCGCCAGCGGCCGCGCCAGCAGCACCAGCACGGCGGTGATCAGCAGCTTGGGGCCCGCCACCGCCAGCAGGCGGCTGGGAAAGCTCAGCAGCCCCAGCATCACGAACATGCACACCTGCGCCAGCCACGCCACGCCGTCGTGGAACACCAGGATGCCGCGCTGGAACACCACCCGCTTGCTGGCCACCGCCATCCCCGCCAGGTACACGGCCAGAAAGCCGCTCCCGTGCAGGGTGGCCGCCAGCCCGTACGCCAGGACCCCCGCGCCCGACACCAGCACCGGGTAGAGCCCCTCGGTGCCCAGCCGGATGCGGTTGGTGACCCACGCCGCGCCCAGCCCCACGCCCGCGCCGATCACCGCGCCGATCACCATGTGCTCGGCGAACACCAGCAGCAGCCCGGCGCCGGGCTGTACCTTCCCCATCAGCACGTCGAGCAGGCTGATGGTGAGGAACACGGCCATCGGGTCGTTGGTCCCGCTTTCCAGCTCCAGCGTGGCGTTCACCCGCTCCGGCAGCTTCAGCCCGGTGGAGCGAAGCACCGAGAACACCGCCGCCGCGTCGGTCGACGCCACGATGCTCCCCAGCAGCAGCCCGAACACCAGCGGCACGTTCAGGATGTACGACGCGGCCATCCCGACGATCGCGGCGGTGACCAGCACGCCCACGGTGGCCAGCGACAGCGCCGGGGCGATGGCGTGGCGGATGTGCTGGTACGGCGTGCGCAGGCCGCCGTCGAAGAGGATCACCGCCAGCGCGATGGTCCCCGCGCCGTGCGCCAGGCGGTAGTCGGCGAAGCCGATCCCGCCGATCCCCTCGGAGCCGGCCGCCATCCCGATCATCACGAACAGCACCAGCACCGGCACGCCGTAGCGCGCCGACACCTTGCTGGCGGCCACACCCACCACCACCAGCAGCGCACCCACCAGGAGAATGCGGTCGATCAGGAACACGCGTCACCTCCGCACGGCGGGGTGCGGCCACAACGAAGACGGACCTGCAATTCGGCGCTCTCCTTGGATGGGGCTGATCGACGGGCGTACGTCCCATCTGCCGGTTGCGCCGCCATTTGTCAACCGGCGAACACCCGCGCGGGCTTCGATTCGGCACGACGGCCGGCGCCCTGGCAGGAGGCGACAAACGGACGTGAAGTCATTAGATTCGAACGCTCTACGCTGAAACCCGGCCCGGCCGGGCGGCGTAGATCCATCCGGCCCCGGCCGTTCGGCTGGGGCACGCGGGGGAACGGACCCAGGCGCCGCACCCCGCATCAACCCGCACGCTCCAGGAGAGCGAAACCGCAGCATGGCCACCATCCAGATCCCCACCAACCGCCCCGGCACACCCCGCGGCGGCAAGATCGGCAACCCGTTCCGCAGCGTCACCGGCAAGGTGCCGTTCCTGATCGCGGCCATCGTGGTGCTGCTGTGCATCCCCACGATGTTCGTGTACATCAACCCGGGGAACGTGGGCATCGTGATCCACAAGCTGGGCGGAGGGGTCGACCGCACGCCGCTCAGCCAGGGGCTGCACTTCCGCAACCCGCTCACCACCGGGATCGAGGAGTACCCCGTCTACATGCAGACGCTGGTGCTGACCCGCGGCACCGCCGAGGGCGCTGCGGGGAACGACGAGATCAACGTGAACAGCGTGGAGGGGCAGCCGCTGTCGCTGGACGTGTCGCTCTCGTTCGAGCTGGACCCCAGCAAGACGCCGGCGCTGTACACCACCTTCCGCACGCACATCGAGCAGATCCAGCACGGCTACGTGAAGCAGTCGATCCGCCAGGCGCTGCAGGAGGTGGTGGGGAGCGAGCCGATCGCCGACGTGCTGGGCCCCAAGAAGGCCGAGGTGGTGGGCCGCACGCAGCAGCTGATCGCCACGCGCCTGGCGCCCTACGGCTTCATCGTGAAGCAGTTCACCATCAACGAGGTGCGCGCGCCGGCCGAGGTGATGTCGGCTATCAACACCAAGAACGTGATGCAGCAGCAGGCGCTGACCGCGCAGAACGAGCTGCAGAAGAACACGTTCAACGCGCAGGGCGACAGCATCCGCGCGTCGGGCCGCGCCAAGGCGATCCTGGCCGAGGCGCAGGCGCAGGCGCAGGCCAACCAGCTCCTCTCGCAGAGCATCACGCCCACGCTGGTGCAGTACGAGATGGCGAAGAAGTGGAACGGCCAGATGCCGCAGGTGAGCGGCGGCGCCACACCGCTGATCCAGATGCCGAGCGTGCCGCGGTAACGCGCGCGACGGCTGAGTCAGCCCGACGGCCGATGTGAAGAAGCGGGAGGGGACGCGACGTCCTCTCCCGCTTCGCTTTGATATGCTTCTGTGTCTCGTCGTGACTTCGAAGGACAAACCGCCTGTCCGTCAGTCGTAGACGAAGTTGTGGATGCGAACCTCCGTCACGCCGAACCCGCGGACGAAGTAGTCTTCGTGAAACGCCTCCGCCCCGTTCGTGGTGCTCACACGCACGCGGAAGCCGCGACGGATCGGATGGATCCCCACGATCCGCCAGCTGCCGCGAGGTGCCGCGCTGGTTCCACACGTGCGCACGTCGCCGGGGCCGATCCTGGCGCGGGCATCCTCACGGATCAGCTCCCGGAACGCCGGCGTCCGGTCCAGCAGGCGGTAGACGTCGCACGGGTTCGCTGGCGATTCGGGGCCGAAGAGCTGACGGCGCATGTTGATCACCGCCGTCAACGCCTGCGCGCGTTGCTCGACGGGGATGTCAGCAGCCGGGCGCGTCATTGTACGGGCGCATGCGGAGAGCGCCCCGATCGCACCGAGTGCCGCGATCGTCACCACACGCATGGCTCGCCGACCCTCTCCGCCAGGGGTTCGATCCTCAATCGAATGAGAACCTGCTGATCCGGATCTCCCGCAGCCGCCACAGCCTGGGGTCGCCGTAGCCGTGGTGCAGCAGGTACGTCTCAGTGTGGCCGCCCTGGCCGGCAACGCTCTGCACCGCGGTCACCCTCAGCTCGTCGGGCCCGCCCCGGCTGATCTCGCGCAGGTACCACCCTGGGTTGATCCAGCGGTGGGCGCTGAGGCTCGCCGGGCACGCTTCGGCAGATTCGGGTGAGAGCCACCTGCGCTGAAACTGGCCGAGCCGCTCTCTAAAGCCGCGATCGCGGTCCAGCACCAGGAACACGCTGCACGCGTCAACCGGCGGGTTGCTGGAGATCCGGTCGTAACGCATCCCGAGAACCTCGTTCAGCGCCTGCGCGCGCTCCTCGAGCGTCAATGGCGCCGCCGGCTGCGCGCCGCTGCCGGCGGACGCACACGCGGTGAGCGCGGCCCACGCCAGAATCGTCAAGGTACGCACTGAGGAACTCCCGAACCTGGATTGTGCATGTGGTTGTACGGGTACGTCGTATAGGGAGATTTCGTCTCGCCAACGTGGGGATCGTAGAGCAGATGCGCCACCTCGTGCAGCAACGCTTCTGCAAGCACGCCGTCCCAACCTCCACCTTCGCTGTTTGCCGAGTTCCAGATTCGCGCATCTATGTGAATATCGCCACCACCTGCCTCTCTCCCGTGTGCCCGCTACTGTCATACGCGCCTTTGTAGACGCGAGTTGTACCAAGCGCTACCAACTGGTCGGCCAGCTGAGCACATACAGGGTGAGCATTGCGGTCGACCAGAGCAGTTGCGCGCGCAAGACTCTGCTTGTCCGCCTCGTCCAATGCGACTTTGCAGTCGGGATCTTCTTCAGGGCACTCACTCTCGCTGAAATTGCTGGGCGTTCCGCCATCGGGCGGCGGAGGCTCCGTCCCAGGATCCATCCCGTCCGGGTTGGACGGCGGGCGGCAATACGGATACTCGCCGCCATGCTTGCACACGGTCGCCTCGATCGCGGGGAGCGTGTAGTTGTGCGAGGGGGTGGTGTCCGGCGCACGCGAATCGAGCGGGTGGTCGGAACAGCCGGTTGCCATGAGCGCCGCGAACGCGAGCACAACCGCGCGCAGGCCGCTACGGCTGCGGTCCCCAAAGATCTTCATCGTCATTCTGGCGGGAGGATTGTGCCGCAATCAACTTGTTGCGCGGCTTGGAGTTGGAGGGTGGCGCCGGTAAATGTATCGGAAGTAAATGATCCTGGTCAATGCCTCTGGAGACACTTGTTGCTGCAAGCTGACGCAGGTTGTAGCGACCTGGCTGACGGTTCGCTGATCAACGCATGAAAAACGGGAGGCGCCCACTCGAGCGCCTCCCTCGTTACATCTCTTCTCCGACGCGTGCCGGCGACTCACTCCTCCGGCTTGGCGTGCCGGCCCTGCATGCGCTTGGACATGGTGCGGTTGGAGATGAACGAGCCGCTGCGCACGGGGATGTCGAAGGTGCCGCCGGTGACGGTGATCACGCTGTCGCCGAAGAAGGTTTCGGCGGTGCCGCTGAAGGTGCCGGTCATCCGCCCGTCCGTGCTGGAGGTGACGTTCAGCGTGCCGCTGGTGAAGGTGAACACCTGCGAGTTGTCTTCTTCCAGGTCGGGGTTGGTGTCGAACAGCAGCAGCGCGAGCGGGCAGGTGTCGGTGCTGCAGCTGTTGTCGGCCAGGGGATAGCTGCCCGTGCCCGTCACGCTGGGGAGCCCGAAAAGCACCATGTTCCCGGTGGCGGCGGTCGTCGGCTGGTACGAGAGCAGCGCCAGCACGTTCTGGCCCGACTGCTGCGCGCGCACCCCCACCGCGAACGGCTGCTTCTGGAAGCTGCTGCCCGTCGGGCGGTACTGGCCGCTGGCGGTGTAGGTGCCCGCGCGGTCGCCGGCGTAGGTGAAGCTGAGCGACCCCGGGCCGACATCGTTGCCCGTGGAATCCTTGCAGGCGGCAAGCAGCGCAACGGCGCCGGCCAGCGCCATCTTCAAAAGCGGTATGGTCCTCATGGGTCTCGCGTTGTCCCCGCGGTGGATGGATGCGCCGGGAGCCGTGTGCGCCCAGCGCGGCGGCCATTCCCCATGAAGGGATCGGGCCGCGGCACCCGCGCGCCAGGCACCGGCGGACAAAGGTTCTTTTATCCCCCGTGAGCACAACGCGTTCCGCCTGACCGAGCGTGTCTGGCCGACCCATCCCCGGCCGCGGCTGGCGCCACCGGGTGCCCTGCGAGGGAGACATCCAGCGGCGAGAGCGGAGGACGGCGAGCCCCTGGCGCATCTCACGACGATCTGCCGGCTGTCCCCTGTCCCCTGTCCCCTGTCCCCTGTCCCCTGTCCCCTGTCCCCCGCAGTTGCGTGAGGGATGCGCGCCCGGAGGGCCGGGACGGCGGCGGCGCGTGCGCGGCGGCCGGCGGATCACACGGATGCCTGGCGCCGCCGGTGGCCCGGCGCCGTTGGGCACGGCGGTATCGTGCCTTACGGCGCGCGCAGCCCGCTTTGGCGCCCCGGCGCCAAACACGCCCAAGCCTTGCAGTTGCCCTTCGTTCGATCCGAGGCGCACCAACGTCCGTGACACCCGCCCGTGGCCTTGCCGCCACACCGCGCGCGCGATACGTTGGCGCCCTTCGCAAAGCGTTGCAGCAGAACGTCATTCCATCGGGCAGGAGCGCCGCACCCGCCATGTCCAGCAACCTCCCGCAGGCCGGCCCGCTCGCCTCTCTCGGCGTGACCGCGGGGCCGCGCTATGGAGAGCAGATCCCCGTGCCCGCGCCCGTGGTCACCATCGGCCGCGCCAGCGGGTGCGAGGTGGTGATCGACGACGACAGCGTGAGCGCGCGCCACGCCCGCCTGGAGTTCGACCTGGGTGCCTGGCGCATCACCGACCTGGAGAGCATCAACGGCACCGCGGTGGAGGGGGTGAAGCTCGCCCCCAACGTGCCCACGCCGCTCGCCTACGGCGCCACCGTGCGCCTGGGTGGGGTGAAGCTCACCTTCGAAGAGGTGGACAGCGCCGACGTGGAGGCCGCCCGCCGCGCCTACGTGCCGCCGCCGAAGGAGACCTCGCTGAAGGAGGAGCGCCGCGGCTTCCGCTTCCCGCTGTGGCTGGCGCTGCTGATCGTGATCTTGCTGGCGCTGGCGGCCTACGCGATCTGGCAGATGTCGCAGCCGGTGGAGACGCCGCGCCCGATCCCGGTGCCCACCACCGCTCCCGCCGCGCAGGCGCCCCGCCCGTGAAGGTGACCTGGGAGGCCGCCGGCGCCACCGACGTGGGGCGCGTGCGCCAGCACAACGAAGACTCGTTCGTGATCGACGCGCAGCGGGGCCTGTTCCTGGTGGCCGACGGGATGGGCGGGCACGCCGCGGGCGAGGTGGCCAGCGCCATCGCCAGCGAGGCGGTGGGCGCCGCGATGCGCCAGGGGGTGGACGCGGGGCTGCGGGCCGACGCGCTGGCCACCGCCATGGCCGACAGCTTCCACGCGGCGCACCTGAGCATCGTCAACTACTCGCTGGCCAAGCCAGAAACGAAGGGGATGGGCACCACCCTCACCGTGATGGTGATGTGCGACGACGGCAGCTTCCGCCTGGGGCACATCGGCGACAGCCGCTGCTACGTGCTGCGCGACGGCGAGCTGAGCCAGGTGAGCCGCGACCACACCTGGGTGCAGCGCGAGGTGGACGAGGGGCGCCTGACCGACCGCGGCTCGCGCCGCCACCACCTGTCGCACGTGCTGACGCGCGCGCTGGGCGCCGACACGCTCGACCAGCCCGACGTGTACTCGGGCACGCTCCTCCCCGGCGACATCGTGCTGCTGTGCAGCGACGGGCTGACGGGGATGCTCACCGACCGCATGCTGCGCCGCATCCTGATGCGCGAGGGCGAGCTGGCCGAGCGCGTGGCCGAGCTGATCGTGGACGCCAACGCGCGCGGCGGCCGCGACAACATCACCGCCGTGCTGGTGCGCATCCTCGATCCCGACGTGGTGTAGCCTGAGGCTCGGCAGGTCGGGTCCAGCCCCGGACAACCGGCGGCTGAAGCCGCAGCAACCACTACGAAAAGCCTCGCAAACCGCGCGAGGCTTCAACGGCAGAAGAACGACGAAGGGGCGCCTCCCGCCGTGGGGGCGCCCCTCGTCGTTCCTCCCCATCCGCGTCAGGCGTGCGCCACCGGGAGGCGGATGGTGAACTCGGTCCCCGCGTCGCCGCTCTGCACGGTGATGTCGCCGCCGTGCTCCTGCACGATGCGCCGGCAGATGGCCAGCCCCAGCCCGGTCCCCTCGTCCAGCGGCTTGGTGGTGAAGAAGGGGTCGAAGATGTTCGGCAGCGCATCGGGCGGGATCGGCGGGCCGTCGTTGCCCAGGCGCACCAGCACCGACTCGCGCGCCGCGTCGGCCCGTACGCCGATGGAGATGCGGCTGCCGCCCTCGCGCAGCGCCTGCTCGGCGTTCATCACGATGTTCAGGAACACCTGGCCCAGCTGGTGCCGGTCGCCCGTCACCGCCGGGAGCTCCGGCGCCACGTGGACCGCGGTCTGGATGCCGCCGGTCTCGTGGTCCCGGCGTCGCATGGCCAGGGTGGACCGTACCACCTCGCCCACGTCCAGCGGCTCGCGCTCCACCGGGTGCCGCCGCGCGAAGCCCAGCAGGTCGGCGGCGATGCGGCGGCTGCGCTCCACCGCCTCCAGGATCTCGCGAAGCTGGCTCTGCGTGCCCTCGTCGGTCGCGCGGCGCAGCAGGATCTGCGCGTGCGCGCTGATCACGGCCAGCGGGTTGTTCAGGTCGTGCGCCACGCCGCTGGTCAGCAGCCCCAGCGTGCTCAGCCGGTCGCGCTCGCGGAGGTGGTCTTCCATGCGGCGGCGCTCTTCCACCAGCCGCCGGGTGCGCAGGTGCGCCGCGATGCGCGCGCGCAGCTCGGCGCCGCGGAAGGGCTTGGCCACGTAGTCGTTGGCCCCCGCGTCGAAGGCGGCGTACACGCTCTCTGGGTCGGTCTTGGCCGTCACCATCAGGATCGGCAGGCGCAGCGGGTCCCACCGCGCGCGTGCCTGGTGGCAGATCTCCAGCCCCGACACGCCGGGAAGCATCCAGTCCAGCAGCAGCAGGTCGGGCGGCCCCTGCTCGTCCAGGATGCGCAGCGCCTGCACGCCGTCTTCGGCCACCGTCACCCGGTAGCCGATCTGCTGCAGGATCTGGCGGAGGATGCGGGCCGCGCCCGGGTCGTCCTCGGCGATCAGGATGTGCTCGCCCGCCGGGTCTTCCAGGCGCAGCGAGGGCACGGGGGTGGGCTGGTTCAACTCTCGCGCGGAAATGGCTCTGGGGACGCCGGAAGGCCCCCGGGCGCCGCGAACAACGTGTGCCGTGTGAACGCGGGAAGGTACGGCCGGCGGGGCGGGGCAGAAAGGGTTGCCGAGACGGGCTTCCGCGCGGTGTTCGGAACTGGAGGCTGGTCGATGGTTCACGGGGCGACTGAAGTCGCTGCAACGACCACACGAAGTCCGCCTTCGCGGACTACCGGCGCTCGTGAGGCCGCGGTGTCAGCCCTCGGAGCATGCATCGAGGTGCTGTCGGTCACCCGCCACAGGTGCTACCGGCGGAAGATCCCGAGCACCGCCATCGCCACCATCGCCGCGGCCACCACCAGCAGCACCCACAGCACGCGCTGCAGCCGCGCGGCTCGCCAGCGTTCGAAGGCGGCACCGTCCAGCCAGTACCGTCCGTCCCCCGCCTCGCGCACCACGCCGTCGCGCAGCAGACGCTGCAGCGCGCGCCGGCGGGGGAACGACAGCCCGTCCAGCGGCTGCGCCGTCTCCGCCCGGTCCGCGCCGGCCGCCAGCAACGCCCGCGTGACGCTCCTCGCCGCCTTCACGGAGACCGGTACGGCCATTGTCCCTCCTGCCCGCCTGATTCGCCCGAACCCCACCACGGGCTTTCTTCCGCGCCACCCGGCTGCGGAGTGACCGGGCGCCGGTAGTCCGCGCAGGCGGACTTCGTGTGGTTGTTGCAGCGACTTCAGTCGCCCTTGGCCTCGCCGCTACCCCAGCAACGCCGCCCCTCCGCCGAGCTTTGCCCCGAGCTCGTCCGCCGTCAGCGACAGCAGCGCGAGCGCGCGGTCCGGAGCGATGGTGCGGCGCTCCACGGTGAAGATGCGGAAGGCGCGGGCCGTGTAGTACAGCTCGTCGGCCAGGCGCGGCAGGTCGATCAGCCCGGCGCGGCCGCGGTCGGTCAGGCGGTGCAGGGTGCCGTCGCGGCGCAGCAGGAGGAGGTCCAGCCCCAGCATCCGCGGCTTCTCGGGATAGTCCACGAACACGCCGCCATCCGGCAGCTCCAGCTCTTCCGCCAGCCGCGCCTCCAGCGCGTGCAGCGTGGCGGGGTCGCCGGCCAGCCACTCCTCGCCCGGCAACCCGCGCAGCGCCTCGCCGGGCAGCTCCAGCGCGCGCTTGGGGAGCCGCCGCTCGCGCAGCGCCGGCAGCCAGCGGCGCGAGATGCGGTCCGCCTCGGGGCCGTTTGCCGCTTCGGCGCGCAGCTCCAGGATGGTGAGCAGCCGCTCGTCGCTGAGCCCCACGAGGTCGTTTGGCGCCAGCAGCCCGCCGTCCACCGCCTCGCGCACCAGCCGCTTGTACACGGCGGTGGCCGCGCGCACCGCGTGGTGCCAGTAGACGTTGCGGAACATCTGGTACTTGGAGAAGAGCATCGACTCCAGCGCCGACAGCCCCTTCTCGTGGATCCCGATCTCGGGCCGGCCGGTCTCGGGGTCGTCGAGCACGGCCAGCGCGTGCAGCAGCCGGTCCACGTCCACCTCGCCGTAGGGCACGCCGCAGAAGCGGGCATCGCGGACGAGGTATTCGAGCTTGTCGAGGTCCAGGCTTCCCGACACCAGCCCCTGCAGCGGCGAGCGCGACGTGGCGCGGATCAGCGCCTCCACCCGCGCGCGGCCGCCGGGTGCCACCGCCTCCAGCGCCTGCTCGATCCGCGCCGCCGCCAGGAAGCGGCCGGTGAGCTCTTCGTGGTGCCCGGGCACCCACTCGCCGCCCAGCTCCTCGAGCGCGTGGCTGAATGGGTAGTGCCCCACGTCGTGCAGCAGTCCCGCGTACGGCACCAGCGCGCACTCCTGCGGGTCGACCCCCGCCAGCTCGCCGCGCTCGCCCAGGAGCGCGAGCGCGCGCCGGGCCAGGTGGTACACGCCCAGCGCGTGGTCGAAGCGGGTGTGCGTGGCGCCGGGGTAGACCAGGTAGGCCAGGCCCAGCTGGCGGATGTTGCGCAGGCGCTGGAACTCGGGCGTGTCGATCAGCGCCAGCGCGGTGGGGTCCACCCGGATGGTGTTCCACAGCGGGTCGCGAACGACCTCGAACTCGTGCGGCGGATGCGTGGCGGCGGCAGTCATGGCCGCGGAAAGTGGAGCCGGTGGACGGCCGCGGCAAGGTGGCAAATCCCGTCCGGTCTGCGCGTGAGACGCGTTCTCGCTGGGTTGATGATCGTGGATGCGTGGCGGCGTCTGAATGCGATCCGGATGGTGGCGTCTTTCTGGCGACAAGGCCGAACGGGGCACGCGTGAGATCGACCGATGTCGCTGCATCCGCGGCGGGCCCCTTCCGCCGACCGAGGTTGAACGACGGATTCGCTCCATCATCCCGAAGGCTGTTGAAGCCTCCCGCAGTTTGGGAGGCTTTCCGTAGTTGTAGCTGCGGCTTCAGCCGCCGGTGGCGAGACACGGCCGGAGCGCCTGCCACCGTCGTCGCCGACACCGCGAAGCGCCGCCTCATCCTTTCGCCCCGCCCGTCTGCCCGCCATTTTGCCCCACCTTGGCCCAGGGTCGGAGACAGACGAACCAGAGGATCGAATCCCATGAGCGATAGCACCGCCGCCGGCTTCCGCACCGAGAAGGACTCGATGGGCGAGATGCGCGTGCCCGCCGCCGCGCTCTACGGCCCACAGACGCAGCGCGCCGTGGAGAACTTCCCCATCAGCGGGATCCGGTTCCCCCGCCGCTTCATCCACGCGCTGGGCACCATCAAGAAATCGTGCGCCCGCGCCAACCAGGAGATGGGGTGGCTCGACGGCGAGGTGACCGACGCCATCGTCTCCGCCGCCGACGAGGTGATCGAGGGCGTGCACGACGGCGAGTTCGTGCTCGACATCTTCCAGACGGGGAGCGGCACCTCGTCGAACATGAACACCAACGAGGTGATCGGCTCGCGCGCGTCGGCCATCCTGGGGCGCAAGGTGCACCCAAACGACCACGTCAACATGGGGCAGAGCTCCAACGACGTGATCCCCACGGCCATGCACGTCTCCGCCCGCGTGGCCATCCACCACGACCTGATCCCCGCGCTCGAGCGGCTGCGCGACGCATTGCTGGCCAAGGCGGCCGAGTTCGACGACGTGATCAAGAGCGGCCGCACGCACCTGATGGACGCCACCCCCGTGCGCCTGGGCCAGGAATTCGGCGGCTACGCCAGCCAGGTCGACCACGGGATCCGCCGGCTGAACAACGCCTCTGCCGAGCTGGCCGAGCTGGCGCTGGGCGGCACCGCCGTGGGCACCGGCACCAACGCGCACCCCGACTTTCCGCCTCTCGCCATCCGCTACATCAGCCAGGACACCGGGCTTGAGTTCCGCGAGGCCGAGAACCACTTCGAGGCCCAGGGCGCCAAGGACGCCTTCGTCAGCGCCTCCGGCGCGCTGAACACGCTGGCGGTGTCGCTGCTCAAGATCGCCAACGACATCCGCTGGCTGGCCAGCGGGCCCACCTCGGGGCTGGCCGAGATCACCCTTCCCGCCGTGCAGCCGGGGTCGTCCATCATGCCGGGGAAGGTGAACCCGGTGATGAGCGAGGCGATGATGATGGTGTGCGCGCAGGTGATGGGGAATCACACCACCGTCACGGTGGGCGGCCAGCACGGCAACTTCGAGCTGAACGTGATGATGCCGGTGATGGCGAACGCCTTCCTGCAGTCGGTGTCGATCCTGGCGAACGCCTGCGACGCCTTCCGCGGCAAGGCGGTGGAAGGGATCGGCGCCAACCGCGAGCGCTGCCGCGAGCTGCTGGAGAAGAACCCGTCGATCGCCACCGCGCTGAACGCCTACATCGGCTACGACGAGGCCGCGGCGGTGGCGAAGGAGAGCGCGAAGAACTTCGAGTCGGTGCGCGACGTGGTGAAGCGCCGCGGCCTCCTTTCCGACGACCAGCTCGAAGAGGTGATGAACGTGCGCGGGATGACCGAGCCCGGCATCCCCGGCGGCGGCGCCCCGGGCGGCGGGGCCGGCTGAGCGGCTGAGCAGAGGCGGGCGGCAGACGGGGCGCGGACAGGTTCCGCGCCCCGTTCTCTTTGTATATCTTCACGGGCAACGCTTCGTGGAGACGCGGAACAGCGACTGCTCCGTGGCGCTCGGCGTCACGCTCACCCGCGTGCACCGCGGCTCGATCATGCTGAACCCGCAGATCAGATGCTCGATCCTGAGGCGGCGCGTAAGATCCTTCGCGAGTACCATGCGACTACCGCGATTGAGGAGCGTATCGAAGACATCCGTCGCATTTCGCCTGTACTTGCGGAGCGGCTGGGGCTGAACGAGCCGTTCGTCCCCCGCGGCGGCGGGAGCCGTGGTCTTCGCGGATTCTTCGCCTCGTTCGGGAGATCGGTCCAGCGGCTCTTCTCCAGATCCCGCACCTTCGACAGCGAATGCATCACGGGGCCGGCGAACAGCACGCCGGCCCCGCTTTAATGTCTACTCCGTAACTGATACACAAAAGCGTTGCAGTTTGCGCCAGGAGCAAGTAGGTTGCAGACAGGACAAAGCGCGTGGCCGCGGCTCCGCACCAGATCCCCCGCCCATCCGCCCACGTCCCGTTCCGTTCCCTATCCGCTCACGTTCAGACCCACCGGAGAGACGCATGCGACGCACCCTCCCCTGCGCGGCGCTGCTGGCGTCCGCGCTGCTGGCCACGCAGGCCGCCGCGCAAGCATCCTGCCCCACCGTGTTGGACCCGGTGCAGCGGCCGGTGCAGGGCACCACGCTGACCATGGCCCCCGCCACGTACCGGATCGGCACCACGCAGTACACCACCAACGTGTACAACGGGCAGTTCGTGGCGCCCACGCTCACCATGCAGCCGGGGCAGCGCTTCGTGCTGTCGGTGGTGAACAACATGCGGGCGACCAACGTGCAGCCCGACTCGATGATCTACCGCACCAACTTCCACACGCACGGGCTGGTGGTGACCCCCAGCCCCGACAGCGGCGACAACGTGACCCACGTCTCCATCCCCAAGGGCGGCGGGCGGCACGCGTACCACTTCCCCGTGCCCGCGTACCACACCACGGGGATGTTCTGGTATCACCCGCACCCGCACGAGCTGACCAGCTCGCAGGTGGCCGGCGGGCTGAGCGGCGCGCTGATGGTGGGGAGCATCCTCAAGTACTTCCCGCAGTACCGGGGCGTTCGCGAGCGCACGCTGCTGATCCGCGACATGCTGTTCAGCTTCAAATCGCCCCTGCTGCTGAACATCAACGGCAGCCCCTGCGCAACGCTCCCCATCGCGCCGGGCGAGCAGCAGCTGTGGCACATCGGCAACTTCGCCGCGAACAGCTTCGTGAACCTGAAGCTGGTAGGGGCGCGGTGGACGCTGCTGGCGCTGGACGGCAACCCGCTGGCCGCCCCGGAGCAGGTCGACTCGCTCTTCATCCCCCCCGGCAGCCGCGCCGAGGTGATCGTGACCGGGCCCCCCGCCGGCCAGCGCGTGCAGCTGATCTCGGCACCGTTCCTGACCGGTCCGGCGCAGCCCACCACGCTGGGGTACCTGGTGAGCACCGGCCGGGCGCGGGCGCAGGGCCGCACCCCGCTGCCGGGGGTGCTCAAGGAAGTGCGTGACACCATCAACCGGCTGGCAACCGCCACCAACGTGCAGCGGTACACCTTCCGCTACTCGTTCCCGCAGAGTGGCGGCGCGGCCGTCAACGACACGCTGTACGCGCCCAGCCATCCGCCGGTGTCCATCCCCTGGGGGCAGGTGCAGGAGTGGACCATCGTCAACGAGACGGCGTTCCCGCACACCTTCCACATCCACCAGACCGACTTCCTGGTCACCACGGTCAACGGCCGGCCCGCCAACGAGGGGCGCCTGCGCGACAACGTGACCATCGGCGTGCACCAGGTGAACGGGAAGACGGTGGGCGACACGGTGGTGGTGCGCTTCATGTTCGAGCCGATCGCCGCCGGCCCCTTCGTGTTCCACTGCCACGTGCTGCAGCACGAAGACGAGGGGATGATGCACAACGTCTGCGTGTACGACCCGCGCGACCCCGACGGCCCGCGCAAGTGCAACGCGATGTTCTCCAGCGCCAGCACCGGCCACGGCCACTGATGCTGGTACCAGATCCGCATGATCAGTTGCTGGATCAAAACAGCTGAGGGGTCACACGGAGACGCGGAGTAGAACGGAGGAAACGGAGGAACTACGACGCATTTCTCCGTTTCCTCCGTTCTACTCCGTTCCTCCGTGTGACGCTGTTGCAGTTGGTGTTTAGCGGGATCCGGTATGATCGGGTCGCGCAGTTCCGCCTGGCGCGTCGCACCGACGGATCGGCGCGTGCCCCCGAACGTGAACTGCCCGGCCGCTCACCGTGAGCGGCCGGGCAGTGGTCCCTCATCGCCCCACGAGCCGATCAGCAGCGGATCGGGTCGCGGGTGGTGGAGGCGATCTTGATCCCCGCCACCGCGCTCTGGAACACGTCGCAGAACCCGCGCGACGCCACGTCCAGGTGGTTGCCGTAGTAGTCCGAGGCCACGCTGTCCTGGAACTGGATCACCGAGCTGGCGCTGATGGCCACCACGGCGTTGCCGGCGTTCAGGCTTTCGCGCAGCACGCCCTGGTTCAGCGGGTTGCTGGCCAGCGCGTCCTTCATGGCGTACACCAGGTCCGACTGCTTGTAGATGGTGCGCGCCGGCCAGTTGCGGCCGCGGCTGTCCTGCACCACCAGCTGCACCGTGGTGCCGTTGGAAAACTTGTACGAGCTCTTCATCACCGTTGCCAGCCCGGTGCCGACCCGGTCGTTGTCGGTGATCACGCGCTGCAGGTAGGTGGTGGTCGAGCCCTTCTCCAGCGCCGGCACCTTCACGTCGGGCGCGCTGCCGATGGTGCCCGCCACCATCTTGTGCAGCGTGGCGCCCGGGTCGCGCCCGCCGCCCAGCGACGCACGCGGCGCGGTGGTGACGGCGTCGCCGCGGGGCTGCGCCTCGGTGGCGCTTTCGCCGCACGCCGCCAGCAGCGTGGGCACGCCCACGATGGTTGCCGCGGCTGCGGCGGCCGAGCCCAGGAACTGGCGGCGGTTGGCGGGTGGCGCTTCGGGAAGGGTGGCGTCGTTCTGGTCGCTCATGAGAGCCTCCATGCGAGTGGACGTGTGCCGGATGCGCACGCGCGCACGCCTGCGCGGCCCGGCGGGGAGCGGGTCCTGCGGTGGGGATCGCGGCCGCCCGGGTGGGGGGCGCCGCCTGCGTGGCGCGTGACGAGGGCCGCGCCGGGTGATGGGTGCCGCGCAGCGGGGCAGGACGGAGAGGCCCCAACATGGACACCCGGCGCATTCTGCCGCGCCGATTCCGCCACCGGTAGCACGGTGGGGACGCACAACGTATCTGCCACCGGGTGTTCGTTCAAGCCTTTTGTCCCGCCTTCGCGCGAACACGGCCATTGCGTCTTGCGCGCCGAGGGCGGCGTCCCCGGGGGTGCGGGTGCGGCGTGCCCATCCAGCATTTTCGCGCACTCTGCGCACCTTGAGCGGGTGCCTGAGCGATCATCCGGCCGTGGCGGTGGCCGGCGCCACGAAGAGGGTGCCGCCGTGAGAACGGCGCCGTCTGACACTGCGAGCAGGAGGAGCGGGGATGATGGAGGACAGCGGCGGAGTGCGCCGGGACCGCGGCGTGGTCACCCAGACCGCGCGCCTCCTGCTGCGGCGCTTCACCCCCGCCGATGCCGGGGCGATGTACCGCATCTATCGCGACGCGGAGGTGATGCGGTTCATGGGGCCGCCGCCCGCGTCGATCGCCGACGAAGCCGCCAACCTGCGGGCGCACGTGGCGAAGTGCTACGACCGGCTGGGATTCGGCCTGTGGGCGGTGGTCCGGAAGGACACGGGCGAGCTGATCGGCCGGTGCGGGCTGCTGCGCTCCGAGATCGGCGGACGGATGGAGACGGAGATCTCGTACCTGCTCGGCCGCGGCCACTGGGGGCAGGGGTTCGCGGCCGAGGCGGCCGGCGCCGTGCTGGCGTACGGCTTCCACCTGCTGGCGATGCCGCGGATCGTGGCGGTGATCGATCCCGGGAACCACGCCTCGCGCCGCGTGGCCGAGCGGATCGGGATGACGTACGAGGGTGACGTGCCGTACAAGCAGTTCGGCATCGTCCACCTCTACGCGTCCGGGGCCGTGCGGGAGGATGCGTGAGCCGTTTGCGCCGGTGTGGCCGGTCGACGCAGCTTCATCCGCTCGCTCCACTCCCGCCCTGACCCGATCCCGATGATGACGAGCTCGCAACCGGCCGCCCCCACCGTGCGCACCTACGAGGTGCGCGCGGAGACCACCGACACCTTCGGCCGCGTGCGCTGCCACGTGCGCCAGCACCGGCTCACCGTGGACGGGCCGGTGCAGAACGGCTGCCCCGGCGAGGCGCCCACGCCGGGGGAGATGTTCCTGGCCGGCGCCGCGGCGTGCGGCGCCGAGGTGCTGCAGGTGCTGGCCCGCGACGGCGGGGTGCCGCTGGAGCGCGTGGAGGTCACCGTGCGCGGCACCATCGACCGCGAGCACCAGCCGCACGCCGAGGTGACGGTGTTCACCCAGGTCGAGCTGAGCCTGCGCCTCGTCGGGCCCGACCCGGAGCAGGCGGCCGCGCTGGTCGCCGGCTTCCAGCGCCGGTGCCCGGTGTACGGCTCGCTCGCCGTCGCCAGCGGCCGGGTGGACGTGCGCCACGAGACGGTGCCCCATGAACCATCGAGAATCCCCACGTAAGCGCGACGACCGGCACGCGTGAGATCGATGGTCGAGGCGTTTCCCTGGTGGAGCACCGGTTCCACGCCGGTGGCGTGACGAGGCTCACCCGGTCGCGGTCGCCGCCCGGCGTGAGCGGCCGCGTGGGTGCTGCTGATCTCGATCTCCCCCGTCCCGCTCTCCCCACCGCACCCCGCTCGCACTTCGCCGCGCCTCCACGGCAAACCGCGGCATCCTCCCAACCCCGGCGGCACGCGTCGATCCAAACACGCGTCCGGCCGGGGCAGTCGGCCCCGACGTCATCCACGTCCGCCTGTGCACCTGAACGCGCCTGCACCCGCCGGCGGGAGCGGCGCACGCGGCCGACCGATACAGATCGTCATGGCGACTCGTCATCCCCCCGTCAGCCGGCCGTGTCTGCGGACAGCGCTCGCGGCGCTCGTCGCGCTCGCCCCCGCGCCGGCGGCGGCGCAGGCCACCAACCCCGCCTTGCCGCCGCACGACAGCGTGGTGAGCCGGGTGATCGCAGTGGTGCAGAGCGGCGACCCGCGGGTGCGCGGCGCGTTCCTCTCCGGCGCGCTCAGCCCCCGCGCCCGCGCGGCCGACAGCGCGCGCATCGACACCTTGCTGGCGCGCCTGCACCAAGCCGGCGCGCCGTACGTGGAAGGGAAGCGCGAGGTGGGCGGCCGGCACGTGTTCCTCACGCTCGCCTCCCCGCGCGCGGGGAGGGCGCTCACCCTGCAGGTCTCCGCCGAGCGCGGCGCACCGGCGGGGCTGGGCACCATTGCCGTCCTCGAGTCGCACGCCGCCGTGCTCGACAGCCTGCAGTGGCCGGCGAGGGCGG
>DASWMA010000678.1:0-14833 GCA_036399995.1 Longimicrobium sp.
CCCCCCCCCCCCCCCCCCCCCCCCCCCCCCCCCCCCCCCCCCCCCCCCCCCCCCCCCCCCCCCCCCCCCCCCCCCCCCCCCCCCCCCCCCCCCCCCCCCCCCCCCCCCCCCCCCCCCCCCCCCGCCGCGGCATTCGCAGACGCCCGTCGAAGCGAGAGTAGCATCGGCCGGGGACGCTAGACGCCGCTCTGGCGACGGGCTGATGATCGAAGCCCCTCCCCCGCGAAAATGCGGGGGAGGGGCTTCGTGGATTACGCGTAGTGGTATCGCGCGGAGACCAACTCGACCTGCATGTGGTCGAAACGGTACACCAGACGGTGTGCGTCATCCACTCGCCTGGACCAATGCCCTGGCGCAAAGTGCTTCAGTGGTTCCGGTTTCCCGATTCCGGCGCGTGGATCACGTGCGACTTCCAGAACGATTCGCAAAATCCTGATCGCGGTTCTCGGATTTGTACCGATCCAGTGCTGCAGGTCGACGATGAACGTGGTGTTCGTGATCAGCTTCAGCGTTTTTCCCGTTTCGCGCGGCGGTGTTTCGTCACGGGAGCTGGCCATCGGCGTAACGCGGGTCGAAGGGTGGAGTGCCGGACGACTCCCTCCATTCGTCGAGCTGCGCGATCGCTGCCATGATCCACCGGACGTTCGCCGGGTTGCTGAACAGGTACGCTCCTTCGCTGGACCAGCGCTTCCCCAGGCGTGCCCGCCGCAAGCCCAGGTGCCGCATCATCGACGGCACCGGGCGTGTGCGCCGGCTTCTCACCATCCCCACTCGCATCATCATCCCTCCCCGCCGTCAGGTTCTTCCTCGCGAACGCCTGGACGTTAACCACGGCTCTGGATGCGCGTCAAGTCCTTTGTTTTGCGGCACATACACCTGTTCGCGCGCTGGCGCGATGGGGGCCGTTGCCGCACGGACGGCGCCAGCTCGGGTACGCTGTGGACAGTGCCGGACGGCGCTGGGGGCAGGGATCGGCGCGATGGGGGCACGGCTTCCGCCGCGGGGGCGCAGGCGATAGGTTTCGGCGAGCATCGCCCGGCTTCCACGCACCCCGTGAAGGTTCATGCCGCAACGCCTCCCCACCGAACGCCCGTCGCCGTACAGCGTGCTGATCGCCACCATCTTCGCGATCCTGCTGCTGCTGTTCGTGTACAGCGTGGCCGACGTGCTGCTGATGGTGTTCGTGGCCGCGCTCTTCGGGCTGTACCTGGGCGCCATCGCCGACTTCCTGCAGGCGCGCTTCAACGTGCCGCGCGGGCTGGGGCTGGCCATCGCGATGGTGATCACCATCCTGATGGTGACGGGGGTGGGAATGCTGGTGGTGCCGCCGGTGCTGCGGCAGACGCAGGAGCTGATCGCCGTTCTCCCCCAGCAGATCACCGGGTGGACGGCCAGCCTGCGCGACCTGGTGACCAAGTACCCGGTCCTCGCGCAGAACATCCACCCCGACGAGGTGCAGCGGCAGCTGGCCGGGCTGGCCAGCAACGTGTCGGGGGTGGTGCCGGCGGTGTTCAGCTTCCTGCACGTTTTCATCGAGCTCTCCGCCATCCTGGTGATGGGGATCTACCTGTCCTCGCGCCCGGAGATGTACCGCGAGGGGATCATCGCGCTGGCGCCGCCGGTGCACCGCGAGCTGGTGCGCGACATCCTGGCCGACCTGAAGCGCAGCCTGCGCGCCTGGATCGGCGGGCAGATGATCGCCATGGTCACGCTGGGGGTGCTCACCTGGATCGGGCTGGAGCTGCTGAACGTCCCCTTCTCGCTCGCCTTCGGTGTGTTCACGGGGGCGGCGGTGATGGTGCCGTTCTTCGGCTCCCTCGTGTCCACCGTGCTCCCCGCGCTGATGGTGGTGGGCACGGGCGGGCTGGGGCAGACCTTCCTGGTGATCCTGCTGGGGGTGGTGATCCACGTGATCGAGGGGAACATCATCCACCCGATCGTGATGGAGCGGCGGGTGCACCTGCCGCCGGTGCTCTCCATCACCAGCGTGCTGGTGATGGGCGAGCTGCTGGGGCTGATCGGCCTGCTGGTGGCCGTGCCGGTGCTGGCCACCACCATCGTGATCGTGCGCCGCATCTACGTGCACCGGCTGCTCGAGGGGAAGGGCTTCCGCCGCTTCGTGCGCGACGCCCCCACCGAGATCCGCCTTCCCGAGGGGGTGCTGCGCGTGGACCCCGCGGTGGCGAGCATCCCCGGCATCCTGGAAGAGGCCGGCGCGGCGCCGCGCTGAACCCTCTCGACTCCTTCGCACTTCGCACTTTTTCGACCGGTCCCGATGCTCGACGCCAAGGACGCGCTTTCCGGATACCGCTACCTGGTGCTGGCCGAGGGGATGTTCGGCCCGCAGACCAGCAAGACCGCCAACAGCGCCGTGCGCTACCTCCCCGAGCGGGTGGTGGCCGTGGTCGACTCGCGCCTGGGCGGGCGCACGACCGGCGACGTGCTCGGCTTCGGCGGGGAGATCCCCGTGCTGGGCACGGTGGAGGAGGGGCTGGACCGCGGCGCCACCGCGCTGCTGGTGGGGATCGCGCCGCAGGGCGGGCAGCTTCCCGAAAGCTGGCGGCCGATGCTGAACGCCGCGATCGACGCCGGGCTGCACCTGGTGAGCGGGCTGCACTTCCACCTGTCGGACGACGCGGGGCTGCGCGAGCGCGCGGCAGGGCGCGGGGTGCAGATCCACGACCTGCGCAAGCCGCCGGCCGACCTGCCGGTGAGCACGGGCGCCGCGCGGCTGGTGGACGCGCTGGTGGTGCACACGGTGGGCACCGACTGCAACATCGGGAAGATGACCGCCGCGCTGCAGGTGCGCGACTCGCTGGCCGCCCGCGGCTCGCGGGTGGGCTTCGCGGCCACGGGGCAGACGGGGATCCTGATCGAGGGGTGGGGGATCGCGGTGGACGCCGTGGTGGCCGACTTCATCGGCGGGGCGGCGGAGCGGCTGGTGCTGCGCGCGGCCGAGGGGAACGACGTGGTGCTGGTGGAAGGGCAGGGCTCGCTGGTGCACCCCGGGTATTCGGGGGTGACGCTGGGGCTGCTGCACGGGTCGATGCCCGACGCACAGGTCCTGTGCCACCAGCCGTCGCGCGCCTGCCCGTGGAGCTACGGCCGGCACTACGACTGGATGCGCCTTCCCACGGTGCCCGAGATGATCCGCATCTGCGAGGGCGCCATCGCGCCGCTGCGGCCCAGCCCGGTGATCGGGATCGCGCTGAACACGTGGGACCTGACCGACCAGCAGGCGCGCGACGAGGCCGCGCGGCTCGAGGACCTGACCGGCCTCCCCGCCGTGGACCCCGTGCGCCACGACCCCGCGCCGCTGGCCGACGCGATCCTGGCCGCCGCCGAGCGGAAGCAGGCGTCCCGCGCAGCCGCCGTCGCCTGACCGACCGTCGGCACGTCGACCCACGAACGACCGCCGCTTCCGGATGGGGGCGGCGGTCGTGTTGTTTTGTCTGACGTCTGGCCTTCACGTGAGCCCCGTGGTGTGTCAGGGCAAACGGGCGGTAGACGTTGATCGGGAAAGCCGGGGCGGAACTCAGACACGGAGGTGAATCCATGCAGCGCATCATCCTGACACTGCTCGCGATCACTCTTCTGGAGGGATGTGCTCACGTCCCGTCTCACGACGAGGAAGGCCGACGTCCTCACCTTGTGCTCCACGGGAAGGAGTGGAACGCCCCGATCCTCAATCGGCGTCCACCGGAGTACGGCATCAACTCGCCGGGCGGCTGCATCGTGGCCCACGAATTCCGCGTGGAGATGGACGAGCTGACATATAACACCGCCACCGACCGCCTGCGCATCCGGGGCCAGCTCACCATCGCTGCCGGCCCTGCCGGCGGTCGTCTCCGCACCCGCGACGACAGCGGCCGCCCCGTGGTCACCGCGACGGGTGGGGACGCGCGGTTCTCGCTAGACCTGCTCCTGGCGCGGAACGACACCCTCACGATCGAGGGACTCGGAATGCGCACGCTGCACGTGGATCTGCGCGTTCTGCGGCGGCGGGCATCGCTTGCGCCCACCCCTCCGCCCGTGGCCCGACCCTGATCCACACGCCTGGGTCATCTCTTCGTACCCCCTGCTCCGAGTAATACCAGATCCGCCGGTCGGAGAGGATGACGCGCGCAGAGGAGCAGAGACGCGGAAGCCGCAGAAGTTCTCTGCTCCTCTGCTGCTCTGCCTGAGATTGTCCGGCCACCTCCCGCACCAATCTCTACGAATTGGTCCGGCCCCCCTCCTTGCCTCGGTCGGCAACGGAGCTCGGGGATTCGCCGTCAGACCAGCCGGCGCAGGGTGAGGGTGGCCTCGCGCGTTTCGCCGCCGCGGCGCAGCACCAGGCGGCGGGTGGCGCCGGGGGCGGAGCGCAGCGCGGCCCGCACCGCGTCGAGCGTCCGGGGCGTGGCGGCGGCGCCGTCCACCGACACCAGCACGTCACCGGGCGCCACGCCGGCCTGGGCCGCGGGGCTCCCGGAGACGACGTAGGTGACGGCCACCGCCTCGCTCGGCGCGCCGGCCAGCGACATCCCGCTCATGTCCACCTCGAACGCGGCGTCGAACCCCGGCGCGGGCTCGAAGATCACGCGCGAGCGGGCATAGTCCACGATCAGCGTGGTGCGCCGGAAGACGGGGGAGCCCAGGGTGCCGTCCACCAGCGTGGTGCCGAAGAACCCCTCCGGCCGCAGCGCCAACCCCACGGTGGGCGCCGGTACGCGCAGGGTGCCCAGCGACACAGAATCCAGGCGCGCGATGCGGCCCACCAGCGTGCCGCCCACCCCGGTGCCGATCGGCGCATCGATCCCCGGGAGCGACGCGAGCCCGTGCGTGGCCACGAAGGGCGCGAACAGGCGCACCGCCAGGTTGGCCGAGCCCAGGTCCAGCACCAGCCGGGCGGCGACCGGCGCGCGGCCGGCGGGGGTGATGGTGGCCTGCACCACGGGGATGCCGTGCTGCAGCGTGACCGGCACCGCCACGCCCGTGCCGCGGTACGCGTACCCGGCGGGGCGGTAGAGCCGCAGCCGTTGCGCGCGGTAGTCGATCTCCACCACGTACCGGCTGAGGAAGTCGTGGCCGATGGTGCCGTGCATCGGCGTGCCGCGCGCGCGGGTGACCGGGCCCAGCGGGATCAGCGCCACCCGCGTCCGCCCCATCTCCACCGTGCCGATGCGCAGCGAGTCGACCTCGCCGGTGGAGGCGCGCACCGTCGCGGAGCCCTGCACCTGCCCCTCGGTGGTCACCACGCGCACGTGCGCCGCGCTGTCGGCCCACTCCGCGTCGAGGGTGGACACGCTCGATCCGGTGTCGAGCACCAGCCACCCCACGTGCCCGTTCACGCTGGCCTGCAGCAGCACGTAGTCGCCGCTCAGCACGAACGGGATCTCGGCCACGGGCGTGTCGGCGTGCACGCTGGCGGGGCGCGAAGAAGGAGACGCCGCAGCGGTCATGGCCGCACCGTCGCCGTGTGGGGCGAGCAGGGCACCCGTTGCGAGCACAAGCGGGATCGAAAGGAGACGCATCGGGGCTCCAAGGGGGATACGTGAATCAACATTCGCGTTCTATGATGCGAACGTTGGTTCACATCTTTCAAGCCTCACGTACCCGAGGCCCCACAAAGCAGAACCGCCGCCTCCCGTGGTCGGAAGGCGGCGGTCTCGCCTGCTGGCTGTCCCCTGTCCCCTGTCCCCTGTCCCCTATCCTCTGTCCCCTACCACTGCACCATTCCCTGCTTCGACGTATCGACGTTCTCCGTCTCGCCGGTGCCGAAGAAGAACGCCTCGGTCTGGTCCGCCAGGAACTTGCGGGCCTCGGGGTCGCGCAGGTTCAGGCCGTAGTGGTTGATGAGCGCGGTCTGCCGCTGCAGCCAGTTGGCCCAGCACACCTGGCACACCTGCTCGTGGATCTTCTTGCCCAGCTCGTTGTTGAACGGCGCGAAGGCGACCCCGGCCCGGGTCTCGCCACAGCGCACGCACGTCACGTCGGCCATCGTTCTGTCTCCCGCATTCGATCGAGTGGTTGCGCGCACCCGGCACGCCCGCGGAATATACCCGGCGCCGCAAGACGCGTCCAATCCATCCCTGCGCCGCGCCGGCTCCCCGCCGATCCCCCGGATGCGGACCGAACGGCGGGTGTCACACGGAGCAACGGAGGAAGCGGAGAGCTTCACGCGCATGCTCCGTTCCCGTCCTGTCTCCATCCATCGAATCGAAAGCGGCTGATGCCCGGCTCCATCCCCGCCCGCCTGAGCGACGACGGCCGCACCGCCACCTGGAACCCTGCGCTCACCCGCGCCGCGCACGTCATCCTCCGCGTCCGCCGCGACGACGGGGCGGTGGAGGAGCGCCGGTCGATGAACAGCGGCCGCGCGAAGGTGCGCGAGGGCGAGCGGATCGAGGACGTGGTCGCGGGGGAAGGGTAGCCGCGCCGGCCGGCCTGATCCGTTCGCCCGGTCCCCCCGCCGTCGCGCGATGCGGCGGCTCTTGTGTTCCGCGGGTGATTCATCGTACGTGAACGTTCGAGGAGCGCCGCGCCAGCCACGGCGCTTCGTGCGACGACATCGCGGAGGGGTGCGGGAATGGCGGGCGTGTTCATCAGCTACCGCAAGAGCGACAGCGCGGGCTTCACCGGGCGCCTGTTCGACCACCTGAGCCGCCACTTCGGGCCGGAGCAGGTGTTCATGGACGTGGACGACATCGCGCGCGGGGCCGACTATCCCCAGGTGATCGAAGGGGCGGTGGGGCAGGCAAGCGCGATGGTGGTGGTGATCGGGCGCCAGTGGCTGGCCTGCACCGACGCGCGCGGCAACCGGCGCCTGGACGACCCCGCCGACTGGGTTCGGAACGAGGTGGCCGCGGGGCTGCGCCGGGAGATCCTGGTGCTGCCGGTGCTGGTGGACGGCGCCGCGATGCCCGCGGCCGGCGAGCTTCCGCCCGACATCGCGCGGCTCGCCTTCAAGCAGGCCGGCGAGATCAGCAACTCGCGCTGGGAGTACGACCTGGGGGAGGTGACGCGGAGCCTCGAGCGCGTGGTCACGCCCGCCGCGGGCACCACGCCCAACCCCCTCAGCAAGCGGCTGGGGACCGCGCTGGTGGGCACGGCGCTCGTGGGGACGGCGGTCATGGGATTGTTGTACGCCTTCGGCGCCGAGCCCAACCCTCCCCCCGGCGCGGTGGCCGCGCCACCGGCAGCCGGTGCGGCGGCGCCCGCCTCTGCCGGTTCGGCGGCACCGCCGTCGGCCACGGGCCAGGCCGCCGTCCCCAGGATCTACGGCCTCACCTATGACGAGGCGAGAACGCTGCTGATCCGGGAAGGATGGATCCCGGCGAAGCACAGCTGGCAGTACGGTGATTCGATCCAGGTGAAAAGCGGCAACGGGCCCGTGTTCTGGGAGCGCGAATACTGGGAGGTGGATGCGTGCGCGGGAACCGGTGTGGCTCCGTGCCTGTTCCGGTTCTCCGACCCGAGCGGCCGCGTGCTGGTGGTCGTCACGGAAGGGGAGGAGGCCGGCGATGGTTCATCGCATGCGACCGTGGCCCGGTATTCTCTCCCGCCACCGGGCGACAGGTGAGGCGGATGGACCGCTCCGCGCGCGGGGAGCTCCCCGCCGGCGCGCCGATCTCGTCTCGTCCGCGCCTGATCGCCTCGTGGTGCGGCCGGCGTCCATCGCGCTCGCCCCATCGCTTTCCGCGCGCGGCGCAAGTATCTTTGTTTCTGTCACTTGTGCTGCCCGGCGGGAGCGCCGGGCCTTTTTCTCAAGGCCGCCCGCGTGGCCGATTTTCACTGGCGGTGCCAATGGCTGCGACGAAAGTAGCGATGGAGTGGCTGACCCAGCGCGTGGAGAACGCGCCCACCTCGTATCACCGCAACATGCCCGACATGGCCGCGCTGCGCATCCGCATGGCGTGGCAGAAGCTGAAGCGCGCCGCGCAGGACGGCGACGAGGTGTGGGCGTTCCAGAACCCCTCCAACACCTGGAAGCGGATGGGGAAGCAGACCGGCTACGTGCTGCTGCGCGAGGGGCGAATCGTGGAGACGGTGGTGGTGCTGAACGAGTGAGCGGGAGCCGCGTGCGCACTTCGTCTTCGATGAAGCATGCGTTGCGTCGGAAAAGGTGTTATATTCGATGCGGTCCAGTACCTGAGGGTCTTTATCCGGGAGGCAGGAATGCACGGCAACAAGCAAGCGTACGACGCGGCGTTCGAACGTGCGCGACATGGCAAGCCGGCGCGGAACCTGTGGGAGACGCTGCTCTCCCCGCTGGAAGACACCTACACGCGCGACTCGCGCGAGCGCGGCTGGCGCGACGGCACCGCCGCCCGCGAAACGCAGCAGACGCAGGCCACCGCCGAAGCATAAAGACACGAGCCCCGCGCCGATCCGGCCGGGGCTCGTTCGCTTTCCGCGGCGCTCGAGGCCGGCCCACGCACGTGGGCCGGCCGTCGGCGCATCCCGCGGCGCCGTCAGCGGCCGCGGCGGGCGCGGGTGAGCACGCGGTCGAGCGCGCCGGCGAACGCCTGCTTCTCGCGCGCGCCGTAGGGGCGCGCACCGCCGGTCTCCACCCCGGAGCCGCGGAGCCCGTCCATGAAGTCGCGCACGGCCAGCCGCTCGCCCACGTTCTCGGCGTTGTACTCCTCGCCGCGCGGGTCGATCACGGCCACGCGCTTCTCCACCAGCGCGGCGGCCAGCGGGATGTCGGCCGTGACGGCCACGTCGCCGGGCGCGGCGTTGTCGGCGATGTAGCGGTCGGCCACGTCGGGGCCGCCCTCCACGCGCACGGCGGTCACGAACGGGTTGCCCGGCGGCGGCGTGAGCCGCTGGTTGGCCACCAGCACCGTCTCCATCTCCAGCCGCTTCGCCGCGCGGAAGACGATCTCCTTCACGTCGCGCGGCGCCGCGTCGGCATCGATCCAGAGCTTCAAGTCGGTACGGTCTCCTTGGACGGAATCGGCTTCTGCGATCGGGAAGGATAACCCGGGAGCCGCCGGGGGGCACGGTGCCTCGGAGTCGTGATCCCGTGTGGCAGAGGCTGCTCCGGGATCGACGTCGGCTGGAAATCTCACGCGGAGTCAGCGGAGTCAGCGGAGTCAGCGGAGTCAGCGGAGTTATCGGAAACTGCATGGTCGAGCCCGGCGACTCTGCCGACGCTGCCGGCCGCCCTACCTGCCCAGGGCGTGGAGCAGCCGGTGGATGGCGATCAGCAGGTCCGCGCTCTCGATCGTGTCCAGCTTGGCGGCGGCCTCGTCCAGGTGGATGAAGCGCAGGGCCGAACCGGCAGCCCCGTCCAGCTCCACCTCGGCGGCGAACGGATAGATCGTCTCCGGGGTCACGCCGGGGGTGGCCAGGTACGGGCCGCCCAGCTCCCACCAGCGGCGCACGCGCAGGCCGAGCTCGCGGGCGATAGCTTCGGCCGCGAACGGCCCCAGCTCCCACCGGTGCGCCACCGTGCTCGGGAGCCGCCACGCCGGCGCCACCGCGATCGCCGAGCTCCCGGTGAAGTGCTGGACGGCCGGGAGGTCGCGGTGCTCCACGCCCACGAAGACGCCGTCCGCCGTCCTTGCCACCGGGAGCGCCACGAGCGTGCTGACGCCCAGCCCCCGCGGCACCACGTACTCGAACTCCACCTCGGCCAGCACGTTCCCCGCGCCGTCGCGCTCGGCGAAGCGCCCTTCGCGCACCGAGAGGAAGCCGGGCGTGCCGGCGGCGGACGGCGCCTCGAAGGCCGCCCGGCGCCCGGGCGCGAGGGCCGCGGCGTCCGCGTTGAACCCCGGGGGCGGTGGCTGGAGCTCCAGGCCGAGCCCGGCGCCGATCCAGGGCCCCGGGCTGTGCCCCCGCTCGCGCAGGAGGCGGTAGACGCTGATCTCCAGGCGCGCGTCGAACATCCCGCCCACGTGGCACGCCCGCAGCACCTGTGCGGCATCCAGCTCGCGCACCGTCCCCGCCTCGCGGAAGCGGGTGTAGTTGAGGAGCGGCGGGGCGTCGGCCGCGCGGGGGCGGACCTCGACGAGACGCGCCGCCACGCGCTCGTTCACCCCGCCCGGCGAGGTGAAGTAGTGGAAGGGCTCGCCCAGGGAGACCACCTCGCCGGCGGCGAAGCCGGCCCGCTCGGCCAGGATGCGGAGCGCGGCGGCATCGGGCGCCTCGTCAGGCGCCACGATCGCGCTGAGGGGCTCGGTGATGTACCCCGAGATGGCCGCGCGGCTGGGCCGGGGGTGCTGCGGGAGGGCGTTGGCGACGGGGCGTGGGAAGCCCTTCTTGGCGTAGACGAAGAGCTGCCCGCCCGCTTCGAACCAGGGCACCAGGTCCACGGTGAGGTGGGGGCGCTCCACCAGCTCCATCACCTGTTCCGTCCGCGTCTCGCGGTGGAAGGTGAGCCCCAGGAACCCCGGCGCGGCCCGCTCGCGCGATTCCGTCTCCACCAGCTCCACCCCGCCGCCCGGGCGCACCTTCTCGCCCACGATCAGGTAGTTGGTGGGCGGCGGCGGGAGCGGGCGGCCGTCCAGGTCCCACAGGTGGAAGCGCCCCGCGAAGCGGTTCTCCACGATCCACGGGTTCCAGAGGGGCGCCGAGACCACCACGCGCAGCCCCCGAGCGCGGAACGCCGCCTCGAACTGGTCGCGCGAGAGGTACGTGTACTCCTCCAGCAGCTCCGTGTCCCAGTCGGCGCGGTAGTCCTTGCGCAGCACGAACTCGGCGGCCGCGCGCGAGGCCACCCGGTAGCGCGCGAAGCCCTCGCGCGGCGAGCCCAGGCGCTCGTACGGGAGGGGCCCGGCGCGGTTCAGGGAGCTCCGCCAGTCGCGTGCGAAGCGCTCGAAGAGCGCGGCGGCCGAAAGCCCGGCCACGTCGCCCTCCGCCCGCCCGTCGGTCCGGGGCAGGTCCAGGTGCACCTGCTCGGGGCCCTCGGGAACCACGAAGTCGCGGACGATGATCACGCCGCCCGTCTTCAGCTGCGTCACCTGGGCGTCGAGCGCCGCCATCACGGCCCCCACCTCGAAGCCGTTGAAGCTGCTCACGTGGTGGAGGACCGACGAGTCGAGGATGCCGTCGAGCGATTCGTCGGGGAACACCCTCTCGGCCACGTCGCCCACGGCGAACGAGAGGTTGGGCCGGCGGTACCGCTCGCGCGACATCTGGACCGAGACGGGGTTGATGTCCACCCCCACCAGCTCCAGCCCGCCGTAGAGGCAGGCCAGGTCGTACGTCCCCCGCCCCGACCCCGAACCCATGTCGGCGATGCGCCCGCGCGCCGGAAAGTGCGCCGTGGTGAGGGCGATCTTCTGCTGCACCGACGCGTCCATCCCCGCGAAGTACGCCTCGTACGCCGCCGCGCCTCCGCGGTGCTGCTTTTCGTATCCGCCTTCTCCGGCGGCCGGTGCCGGGGGTCCGGCTTCCGTTTCTTCGAGGCGCATGGGAGCGAGGTTCGAGGGAGATCGATGCCGCTGCACAGGAATGGGGCGCGGGGGAAGCCCCGGCAAGCCCCCGCCTGCTCCTGCTCGCGAAGAAGGCCCCGCGACGATCTCTCGTGACGGGGCCTTCTTTTGCGCGCCCGAAGTCTCCACTGCTGCGGGCGAGCCCGGGGAGGATGTGGAGCACGCC
This sequence comes from Longimicrobium sp., assembly GCA_036399995.1. Lineage (GTDB taxonomy): Bacteria > Gemmatimonadota > Gemmatimonadetes > Longimicrobiales > Longimicrobiaceae > Longimicrobium. Next base: position 11,587 of record DASWMA010000678.1, read on the forward strand.
CTTCGGGGAGCCCGGTGCACCCCTCCCGACCCGGATTCCGCGCGATGCCGTTTCAGTGTTCGAACACGGAAGCGGCGGGCTACGGATCCAGGACGAGGAGGGTGCCGGTCAGGACGCCTTCCCCTGCGGCGGGCCGTCCAGCGCGCGGGCGATCACCCGCCCCAGCCGCGCCACCCCCTCGCGCAGCCGCTCGGGAGGCGAGTGCGAAAAGTTCAGCCGCACGCAGTTGGAGGCGAAGGTGTCGCCGCCGTGCCCGAAGGCGTTCCCCGGAAGGAAGGCCACCTGCTCGGTCTCGACCGCCGTGGTGAGAAGGCGGCCCGCGTCGACCCCCTCGGGAAGCTCCACCCACACGAACATCCCGGCGGTGGGCGCCCGCCAGCGCGCCTGGGCGGGGAAGTGCTCGGCCAGCGCCTGCAGCATGGCGTCGCGCCGGGCGCGGTACTCGCCCCGCAGCCGCTCCAGGTGGGCGGGAAGGAGCCCCTGGTCGATGTAGCTCGAGATCACCCGGTGCGTGAAGACGCTGGTGTTGATGTCGGTGGCCTCCTTGATGATCCCCAGCCGGGGAACCAGCTCCGGGGGCACCACCAGCCACCCCGCCCGCAGCGCGGGCGCGAAGATCTTGGAGAAGGTCCCCATGTACAGCACCCAGCGGTCGTCCAGGGCCCGCATGGGGGGAGCCGGGTCGTCCACGTACTGGAAGAAGCCGTAGGCGTCGTCCTCCAGCACCGGCACGCCGTACGTGCGCGCCAGCTCCACCAGCCGCGCGCGCTTCTCGGTGCTGATGCTCACCGCCAGCGGGTTGTTGCCGTCCGTCACCGCGTAGATGAAGGCGGGGCGCTCGCCCGCGGCCAGGTACGCCTCCACCGCGTCCACGTCGATCCCGGTGTCGAGGTCGGTGGGTACGGAAAGGATGCGCGGCCGCAGCGGCTCCACCGCCTGCCGGAGCCCCGTGTAGCAGAGCCGCTCCAGCAGCACGGTGCCGCCGGGGTCCAGCAGCAGGCGGGTCAGCAGGCTCATCCCCTGCTGCCCGCCCGCGGTGAGGAACACCTGCTCCTCGGAGCACTGCACCCCGCGCCGCGCCATCAGTTCCACCACGTGGCGCTTGAGCGGCGCGAAGGGGGGCGAGTACTGCAGCGCCACCGGGTCGCCGGCCAGCACCCGCGCCGCCGCGGCGGACAGGTCGGCCGCCGGGAACAGCTCGGGCGCGGGAAGCCCCAGCCCCAGCGACAGGATCCCCGGGCGCGACCCCACGGTGAGCATGCCCTGCAGCGCCGAGGGAACGCTTTCGCGCGCCCACCGGGCCAGCGGGAGCTCGCGATCCACCGGCGGAGCGGCCGCGGCGGCCGCTCCGCCGGTCGTGGCGTCGCGGGCGTGAAGCGCCGGATCGGCGAGCGCGGGCACGAAGGTGGCTCCTTCGCGCGAGATGGCTTCCTGTCCTTCGATCGTGGGCGTCGACATACGGAGGGGAGTGCGAAACGGTGACGCGAAAGCGAGAAGGCTTCCGCGGGATTCGTGAGCCGGGCGAGACTTCCGTCGAATCTGGGCGTCGGGCCGCTGTTTCCCTTCGCGCTCCCCGGAAGGGAGGGACAGGTTCTGTCAGCGCGGCCGAATCAGCATCCCCACGCGCCATCGGGCGTGCTGCACAAGCGCCCGCTTCGGGGAGAGACGACGTCGGCGTTCCGGGAGACTCACGGAATCTACCATCATATTCCGCCTCCCGGAATAGGTACCTCCGCGTCGCGGCCGGGGGCCGCATCATACGCTGAGCGGCGTGAGAACAGGGAATCTACCCGCTCGAAGCAGCCAGAGGCCCCGAGGTCGGGAAGAGCGGCAACGTCCACGACCGTTCCTTTCTTGCCGAACGGGAACGTTCCGACGCCAAGTTCGTCCATCGGCGCACGCAAGGAGCTGGACGGCACGGCCGCCGCGAATCCGGACGAGCCGTCCGTCCACGCGCTCTTCGAGGCGCAGGCCCAGCGCACTCCGGCGCGGGCGCTACGAGGACCTGCCGGCGCAACACGTCTCCACCGTCCGCTCGCCGCCGTTGCCTGCGCCAGACGCCGCCGGCTTCGGAGCGGCATCGACGCATTCAGGGTGACGCGGGCCTGCGTACCATCGCGTCCACCACCTCGGTGAACCGGTCGATCTCGTCGAGCGTGGTGTAGACGTTGGGCGTCACGCGGATCCCCTTCACCCCGCCCCAGCTCGTCGGACTGGTGATGATGCGGTGCCTGGTCCACAGCTCGTTGTACATCGCGCCGGGCTCGATCCCCTCCACCTCCACCATCGCGATGGCGTACGCCCGGCCGGGGCGCAGGCTGGTGTGCAGCCGCACGCGCGGATGGCGCGCCAGCGCGCTCGCCCACCGGTCGCGCAGGTACACGAGACGCGCCGCCTTGTTGTCGACCCCGATCGCCTGCGTGAAGACCATCGCCTCGGCCACGGCCAGCGCGTTGGCGGCGGGGTGGGTGCCGATGTCTTCGAACTTGCGGATGTCGGCGCGCTTCGACTCGTCGCTGGCCTGCAGCGGCCAGACCTCCGGGATCTTCTCGCGGCGCACGTACAGCATCCCCGTGCCGTGCGGCGCGTAGAGCCACTTGTGCAGGGAGGCCGCGTAGAAGTCGCACTCCAGGTCGCCCCGCCGGAAGGGGAAGTGCGCGAACGCGTGCGCGCCGTCCACGATCGTGGGGATCCCGCGCGCGCGGCCCAGGCGGACCACGTCGCGCACCGGCAGCACGCGGCCGGTCACGAAGGTCACGTGGCTCACGTGCAGCACCTTCGTCCGCGGCGTGATCGCGGCCTCGTACCGGCGCACCACCTCGGCGTCGCCCGCGTCCGGGGCGGGGAGGTCCACCAGCTTCAGGACGATCCCGTCGCGGCGCTCGCGCTGGCGCCACGTGCCGATCATGTGCGGGTAGTCGTGCGTGCTGGCGACGACCTCGTCGCCGGGCCGCAGGTCGATCCCCATCTGGAGGATCTGCAGGCTCTCGGTGGCGTTGCGGGTGATGGCGATCTCTTCCGTGTCGGCGCCGAACATCCGCGCCAGGCCCGTGCGCACGCTCTCGCGCTGCGGCTCGAGCACGCGCCACATGGTGTGCACCGGCGCCTGATTGCTGTAGTCCAGGTGCCGCTTCATCGCCTCCTGCACCAGCCGCGGCGAGGGGGAGACGCCCGCGTTGTTCAGGTTGATGATGGAGCGGTCCACCGTGAACGCCTGCTGCACCGGCGCCCAGAACCGCTCATCACG
>DASWMA010000679.1:0-11547 GCA_036399995.1 Longimicrobium sp.
CCCCCAATACTGCCGGGGGGAGGTTGACGGAGAACGGCTCCGATCCCGCGGATCCGCGCGAATGCCGGTCCCACAGCCTCGCGCGGTTTGCGAGGCTTCGTGCCGTTCCAGCCCCGCGGCTTCAGCCGCCGGTGTGCGAGAGCCGCCGGCGTGCATCCGTGCGCGCCGCGGGTCGCCCCCCACCCGGAGATTCGCGGACGGTACGGCTGTCCGCGAATCTCCGACCTCCCCCAAAACTGCCGGGGGGAGGTTGACTGCGCGGCTCCAATCCCGCGGATCCGCGCGAATGCCGGTCCCACAGCCTCGCGCAGTTTGCGAGGCTTCCTGTTGTCGTAGCCCGCGGCTTCAGCCGCCCCCTCACGATTGCCGGCAGTTCACCGCAGGCCGGCGCGCGGTGCGCGGGCGATTCCGATCGCAGCAGATGCCGCGCCGCAGCGTAGACGGGCGCACCCACGCAGCGGAGGACGCGTGGACGGGTTCCTTGCGCAACGGGGCTCCATCGGCCACGATGGAGGCGGTTCATGCGACCGCCGGTCCGGCACGATCCGCATCTCCCGCCGATCCTCCCGCATCATCCATCCCGCAGCCGATTCCGTGCAATTCGACATCTACGTCCCACCGCCCGGCCATCCGCTCTCCGGCTGCGTGGAGCTGGTCTTCCGCGTGCGCTCGCGCGGCGACTACGCGGCGCAGACCATCTTGCCGGCCGGCACCGCCAGCATCCTGTTCAACCTGGGGAGCCGCGTGGATGTGTCGCTGCTGAACGGCGGCCACCAGTCCATCGCCGCCGGAACGCCGGTCGTCGGCGGCCTTCCCACCGTGGCGTACACGGCCCGCCAGGCCGACGACGTGTACATCGTGGGGGTGTCGCTGAAGGCCGCCGCGTGCAGCGCGGTGTATCGCCCGCCCATGGACGAGCTCACCGACGTGAGCGTGGAGGGCGACGTGGTCTACCCCGAGCTGCGGCTGATGTGCGAGCGGCTGTACCACGCCGCCGGCTTCGCCGAGCAGCGGCGGATGCTGCTGGAGTGGGTGGCGGGGGTGATGCGGCGCCGCGACGGGGCCGCCGTGGTGCGGCAGGCGTGCCGGGCCCTGGCCGGCGCCGGCGAGCCGCGCGTGGGGCGCGTGGCCCGCGAGCTGGCCGTGTCGGAACGGCACCTGCGGCGGGTGTTCCTCGAGCACGTGGGCCTCACGCCCGCGCAGTGGCGGAAGCTGGCGCGCTTCAGCAACGCGGTGGGGCGGATGGCCGGGCCGCAGACGCTCACGGAGGTGGCGCACGGCGCGGGGTACGCCGACCAGGCGCACTTCTGCCGCGACTTCGCCGACATCGCGGGGATGACGCCGGGCGAGTACCGCCAGCGGGTGGGCCCCATCCCCGGCCACGTCTTTTCCCCCTGACGCACGATGGATCGCTCGATGGGCGCGAAGCGGGGTTCCGTGCGGCCGCGCCAGACGCCGGGGCTGGTGCAGCGGGTGGAGGCGCACGTGGAGTCGCTGCACTCCCTGGGCTTCGACGTGGGCGAGGGGATGGAGGTGATCCAGTTCCTGGCCGAGCTGCGCGACATGGCGACGGCCGAGGCGCTGCTGCACGGGATGGCGATGACCCCCGAGGAGCGCGAGTGGGTGATGAACCGGATCGAGGAGCGGATGGGCGACCTGCCGAAGCCGGAGACCCGGAAGAAGCGCTTCTGGTGGTGAGCGCCGTGCCTGGAGAGCGAAGATGACCGACGCGAACGACCGCGGCGGCCTGGTGCCGCGCGACACCGCCGAGCGCGTGCTGCGGCTGGCCATCGAGATGGAAGCGCGCCGCGGCGAGGTCCTCACCGAGGACGAGCTCTTCCGCATCGCGCACGACGTGGGCGTGCACCCCGAGTACGTGCGCCGCGCGCTGGACGCCGAGCGCGCGGCCGAAGTTGCCGCCGAGCGCCAGCAGCACGAGCGGCGGCACGCGCGTCACGGCCGCGAGCCGCTTCCCATGTTGAACCGGGTGATGCTCGCCGTGCTGGGGATCGGCATTCTGCTCTCGACCGTCGTCATGGGGGTGATGGGGATCGGCTCGGTGCCGGAGCTGCTGGCCGACGGGCTCCAGCTGATGGACGCCGTCACGGCCATCGGGTTCGTTCTGGCGATGGTGCTCTTCGGCGGGATGGGGTGGATGTCGCTCTCCCTCTCGTGGGATCCCAACGCCTGAGGCGGGGCGCGACGGCGAGCGGAGCCAGCGGCGCGGGCAGGGCGGGGCAGCGGCGGGAATGTCCGATCCATTCAATGCGGGCGCGGCACGCGGGGCTATCGTTCACCCGCCGGTGCCGCGCCCGCGTTTCGATCCTCCCGGCATCGGGGAGCGCGGGGCGGTGCCGGCCGGTGAATCACTCCGAACCCGAAACCCCGCGCCCGCATGCATACGACCGCCTCGCCAGCCCGTCGCGACGACCTGCGTGACCCGGCCGCCCTTTCCCTGGTCGCCGCGCCCCCGCTGCCGGCCGCTGAATCCCTCCGACCCGAGCCCCGCGTCCGAATGCACCCGACTGCCCTGACCGACCGCGGCGACCTGCGGCGCCCCGCCACGCTCGCCCTGGTCGCCGCGCCCCTGCTGCTGACCGCCGGCGACACCGTGGGCGTGCTGACCGACCACGAGACGATCCACTGGACGCTGCTGCTGTGGCTGTCGTTCGTGGTGTTCGTGCCGGCGATCTTCGCGCTGGCGCACCTGGTGCGCACCCGCGCGCCGCGCGCCGGCCTGGTGCTGGGCGGCGTGGCCCTGTTCGGGGCGATGATGGGCGCGTCGATGCAGGTGTTCTTCCGCGCCGGCATCGCGCTGCAGCTGGCGAGCGACGCCGCGGCCACGGCCGCCATCCAGCCCGTGGCCGAGCGTGCGTGGGCGCCGCCGTCGCTGTTCTTCATGACCACCGTTGCGCCCGGGCTGTTCTTTCCGCTGGGGATGCTGGCGCTGGGGATCGCGCTGGCGGTGGGGCGGCAGGTGCCGCGCGGCGCGGCGCTGCTGCTGTGCCTGGGCGCCGTGCTCTTCCCCGTGGGCCACGCCGTCGGCATCCCCGTCGCGCTGATCGGCGGCGACCTGGTGCTGGTGGCCGCGCTCGGCTGGATCGCCGCGGAGGTCCGGCGGCGGCCGGAGCTGTGGGGCGGGGGAGGGACCACGTTGTGACGGAATGACCGAACGGGTCAGGTTTCCCCGTTCGGCATCTCGACGCCCCGCCGCATCATATCATACGACCGGCGCGGGCCGCCCGGACGCCGTCCGGGCGGCTTTTTCGTGAACGGGATCGGGCGCATCGGGTAACAGGCACCGCGCAGGCGTACAGGCGCGAAAGGCCACCCGCTCCCCGATCCCGATGCTCGCAGCCGCTGCCGCCACCGACGCCGAAACGCTCCAGCCGCTGGTGGACCTGCTGCGCGGCCGCACTGTGGCCGTGCTGGCGGGCGCGGGGTGCAGCACCGAGTCGGGGATCCCCGACTACCGCGGGCCCGAGGGGAGCCTGCGCGCGCGCAAGCCGGTGCAGTACCAGGAGTTCGTACGCAGCGAGGCCGCGCGCGTGCGCTACTGGGCGCGCAGCACGGTGGGGTGGCCGCGCTTCTCGGCCGCACGGCCCAACGCCGGCCACCATGCGCTGGCCCAGCTCGAAGACGCCGGCGTAGTGCGCGGCATCATCACCCAGAACGTGGACGGGCTCCACCACGCCGCCGGCAGCCGCCGCGTGGTGGAGCTGCACGGCTCGCTCGCGTCGGTGCGCTGCCTGGGTTGCGGCGCCGCCGTCGCGCGCGAGGCCTTCCAGCAGCGGCTGCTGGCGGTGAACGCCGTGTGGGCCGAGCGCCTGGCAGGCGAGGTGGAGCAGGCGCCCGACGGCGACGCCGAGCTCCCCGCGTGGGCGATGGAGAGCTTCCAGGTCCCCGCCTGCGAGGGGTGCGGCGGGATGATGAAGCCGAACGTGGTCTTCTTCGGCGAGAACGTGCCGCGCGAGTGGGTGGACGATGCATGGCGCCTGTATGGCGAGGCCGACGTGCTGCTGGTGGCGGGTTCGTCGCTCACGGTGTATTCGGGGCGCCGCTTCATCTATCGCGCCCGCGAAGACGGCATCCCCATCGCCGTGCTCAACCTGGGCCCCACCCGCGCCGACGACGTCGCCGCGGTGAAGGTGGACGGCCGTCTCGGCACCATTCTACCGCAGCTGGCCACCGCGCTGCGCGGGTGACGCTCAGGAATCGGCTTCGGTCCACCTCGACCGGAGGTATTCTCGAGAAGGGTGACTACCGTCTCGTCGGGGGCGTAGTGCCGCTCCATTCAGCGTCCAGTACGGCGTACCGGCAAGTGAAGGGTCGAGAACCACCGTGAACGAGTCGGGATCGATCTTCAGCAGGCCGTCATCGAACAGGTTGTGAAGGTCGCTCCGCAGCAGAATTCCGTTGTCCCTATGGTTCAGTCCCGATTTGGCGTGAAGGAGAATGTGCGCGGCTTCGAGCACGCATTCCGGTCCCCATCCCGAGACTGCGCACCGGCTCCCGTAAAGCTGGATCAGGTTCCGCCGGAACTTTAGCTGACCGGCACGGACGTGACGTGCGAAGCGGGCCAACTTTGCAGGGTCGTCATCCGGCGCTTCGCCAAAGTCCTCGTAAACCGCCACCACCGGCTCCTGCTTCCGAACTCCTACCACCTCCACCCACTCGTTGTCCGCACTCCACACCAGGTTCGGGTGCAGAAAGACGATGGACACTTCCTTCGCCACGGTATAGTTGACCGTGCGCCGCCCGAGTCGCCCGCCTGCAGCATTGAGATATTCCGCAGCTCGAGTCACCTCTCCGGCCGTGAGCGTCGCCGGCTTGGGAGAATCGAGTCGCTGGATTTCGATGCGGGCGGACCCAACGCTGGAAATACGGTAGCGTTGGTCCATCTGCGTTGACCTGAACTCCGTCCCATGAGTTCGCGCCTTCTCCGCCGCCAACCGTACCGCCGGCCAAGCGGCCGACGCGTCAAGGTGGAACGCGGGATCGGGAGCAGGCAGGCGCCACGAGCTGTGTTGGATGTTGACGAGTGAGCCCTCGTTCTTGGAGTACTGCAAAACGTTGCGCACGTTTCGTTTCCATGACGGCTCATTGACAGCTACTCCCTGACGGGTGGGTGGAGCGAGATCCTCTGCGTCAAACTCGACGCTGCGCTCCACTGCCTGATAGAACTCGTCCAGCGCAACGGAGCGTGGGTGAGCAGCGTTCACGACCTGCACGATCGTTTCCCGCAAGCGATGGGACGGGGTGGTCATAGCGTGGCGGTTGGGTGCTGCTTGAGGTGTGTGTGGACGGCTACTTCGGCGTGGCGATTATGATTGGGTCCTTTGCGTGGCTAAATGTAGCGCTCGGCGAGTAGATTGCGACAGCGCGGCGACGATGATCATCTTCCCGGGCGACCCAGACGGCGAAATACCTGAATTCGTTCGGGACCCTCGATTCCGCTTGAACGTCCTCTACTACTGGCGGCCCGACAACTACCGACGCGACCGGCGGTACGGGTTCGGCTACCACCTGAACCAGAACAGCCCCACGCTCGCCCAGGTGGTTCCTGGTGAGAGCGTGTGGGCGTTCACGCGCGACCGGCTGGGGCGGTACGTCCTTGCCGCCGAGCTGGTGGTGCGCGCGGTGACGCGAAACACCCGTGGATATCACTACGGCCGATACCGCGTGTGGGGAGACCTGGAGCGCACGCGCTATTTCGACGTGGATGCCGGCCCCGGGGCCGAAGAATTGATCCGGCACCTCCGGATCACCGCGCACGCGAAGATCCTCGCCCAGTCGTTCCAGGGAGCGAGCGCGGTGCGGCCGCTGGTGCCCGCCGATCACGGGCTGCTGGCCAGCTTCGCCGCAGATCTGCGGGTGCTGGAGAAGGTGGGGATCTACTCGGAGGACGAGTTCGAGGCACGGCTGCATCTGGGGCCCGGCGCGCGCGAGGTGCTGCTGCGCGAGGGGAGGGAAGCGGATGCCGCCCGCCGACGCTACCTGTTCGAGACGGTGGACGTCAAGCGCGCGCGGCGCCACGTGGAGCTGCTGCAGAAGCGGTATGCCGGCCGCTGCCAGATCTGCCTGTTCGATCCTCGCGCGCGCTACGGGCGCAGGCTCTGCCAGGGGCACCACATCCAGTGGCTATCGCGCGGCGGAGAGGATGAGCTGGACAACATGGTGCTGATCTGCCCCAACCATCACGCTGCAGTGCACCAGGACGATGCAGTGTTCGATTACGACGGGCTACGTTTCCGCTTCGCCAACGGGTTGGTCGAGCCGCTGAAGCTGAACGAACATCTCGCGGCCGCAGCGTAGGCGAAGCTGGTCCTCCGCGCGGCGCGAATACATCTTTCGAGTGGTTCCGCTTTCGCTTGCGCCGGAAGGAGGGGATCCACCATGGCCCGCTCGCCGCTCGCCGCCCGTAGCTCCGCACTGGCCCTCTCCGCCGCGCTGGCGCTGGGGGCGTGTTCGCGCCCGCAGCCGCCGGGCGAGCCGGAGCCTGAGCCCGAGCCGCCGCCGGCCGAGGCGCCCGCGGGGAGCGCTGGCGCGCCGGACGCGTCGCTCTCGGGCGACGAGCTGCGCGACAGGCGGGTGTCGCGGGTGGAGGAGATGCTGGAGGGGCGCTTCGCCGGGGTGGAGGTCACGCGGCTGCCGTCGGGCGGGATAGCGGTGCGCATCCGCGGCGCCACGTCGGTGAACGGGAGCAACGAGCCGCTGTTCGTGGTGGACGGGCAGCCGATCCAGGCCGAGCCGGGCGGCGCGCTGCGCTGGCTGAACCCGCAGGACGTGGAGCGCATCCAGGTGCTCAAGGACATCGGCTCCACCTCGTTCTACGGAGTGCGCGGCGCCAACGGCGTGATCCTCATCACCACCAAGCACTGACCGCCTCCGGGCGACGACATCGTTCCTGGTCTTCGTCGAACTGCGTGGGCGGCTTCGCCGCGAGCATCGGAGGAACGGGAAGTCAGGGGGAGAACCGCGATGAAGTTCTCCCCCTGACTCCCCTCACTCCGATGCTCTGCGTTCATGCGGTTCAACGTCTGCGTCAGGCCGATGCTGGATCACCCGCTGGCCCAGCTTCCCGGTATGGGGCCCAGCAAACTTCCCCGGTGCACGGAAAGAGGCCCCGCCGCGAACGCTCGCGGCGGGGCCTCTTCCATATCCCTTCGGCAGTCCCGGCGTGATCAGTAGCCGGGGTTCTGCGTCAGCTGCGGGTTCACGTCGATCGCCGCCTGCGGGATCGGGTAGAAGATGTCGCGGTCGGTCAGCGACAGCGTGACCTTGGGCACGCTGCTGTCGCGCGGGGTGCAGCTGCCGCAGTTGCTGGGGCGCGGGCGGTTCCAGAACGCGCGCGCCGCGTTGGTGCTGTACTGCTCGATCCGCTGCCGGGCCCACGTCCAGTTGCGCTGCGAGTCGAAGTGGCCGTGGCCCTCCATGGCGAACTCGAAGCGGCGCTGCACGAACAGGCTGTCCTTGAACGCCTGCTTGCTCAGCCCCTGCGGCACGTCGGGGATGTTGGCCCGCCGGCGCACCGCGTTCACCAGGCCGTACGCCTCGGCGGTGGGGCCCGAGTTCTCGTTGATCGCCTCGGCCAGCGACAGCAGCACGTCGGCGTAGCGCAGCAGCACGAAGTTCGGCTCCTCGGCCCCGTCCTGCGCCCCCGGCGTCTTGTCCATGTACTTGGTGGGCGAGGGGGCGAACTGCCCGTAGGCGTGCACCGCCAGCGCCGTGCTGTCCCAGGTGACGGTGGCGCCGCTCTTCTTGGTGTAGGTCAGCAGCCACGTTCCCGCCTTGCGCGTGTCCTGCGGGTGGTAGCTGTAGAAGAACGGCCACTCCGGCCCGAACGACGGGTTCTGGCTGTCGCAGTAGGGGAAGTCGGTCTGGTTGGGCGCCGGCCGCGGGGCGAACTGGTCGCACATGTACCCGCCCGCGTCGGGGGTGCGCGTGTTCTGGATGTCGAAGATGACCTCGGCGTTGTTCTCGTTGTTCTGGTCGAACACGCTGGCGTAGCTCGGCAGCAGCGAGTAGCGCCCCAGCACCTGCCGCCCCCACTGCTCGGCCTGCGTGAACGCCTGCGCGCCGCCGCCGCCCACCGCGCCGTACTGCAGGTACACCTTCAGCAGCAGCGCCCGGGCCGCGCCGCTGGTGGCCCGGCCCACGTTGGGCCCGGTGTAGCTGGCCGGGAGCACCGCGGCGGCGTCGGTCAGGTCCTGGATGATGGCCTGGTACACCTCGGGCTGGGTGGCGCGCGGCTTCTGGATGCTGTCCAGCGAGCGCGTCTCGCTCAGGTACAGCGGCACCCCGCCGAACAGCCGCACCAGGTTGAAGTAGTGGTAGGCGCGCAGGAACTTCGCTTCCGCCACCACCCGCTCGCGCAGCGCGGGATCCATGCTGGCGATCCCCGGCACGTTGTCGATCACCGAGTTGGCGCGGTTCACCGCGTGGAAGGCGGCGCGCCACACGCCGATCACGTAGTTGTGGCCGGGCGTCACGCGGAAGATGTCGGGCATCGTCCGCTCGTTGGTGGCGCCCAGGCGCACCGTGACCGCCTCGGTGGGATACTCCACCAGCATCCAGTACTGGCGGCCGTAGTAGTCCACGTCGCTGACCCCCAGCTCGTTCACGTCGGCCTGGAAGGCGGCGTAGGTGCCCGACAGCGCCGCCAGCGCGCCCTCGGCGCTGGTGTACAGGTTCTCGGGCGCCACGAACGAGTACGGGACCTCGGTCAGGAAGTCGTCCTTGCACCCCGCCGTGGCCAATCCCGCCGCCGCCAGCAGCGCCAGGGCCATCCCTTTGTGCTTCATGGTCGGTTGCCTCCAGCTCGGGGCGCGGGGGGCCGCGCGACGTTGCATCCCCCCGCGCCGCGGCGTCAGTAGGTGAAGTTCAGGCCGAAGGTGAGGGACTTCGCCGCCGGGTACGCCCCGATGTCGATCCCCCGGTTCAGGTTGCCCACGCCGAAGGAGCTGACCTCGGGGTCGAAGCCGGTGTAGTCGGTCCAGGTGGCCAGGTTGGCCCCGGTCACGTAGATCCGCGCGTTGCTCACCCCGCGCGCCGCCAGCCAGCGGGCCGGGAACTGGTAGGCCAGCGACAGCGTCTTCAGCCGCAGGTAGCTCCCGTCTTCCAGGATCAGGTCGTTGTAGTCGGTGGTCCCCGCGCCCACCGTGTTCACCCCCAGGCGCGGGTAGCGCGCGTTGGTGTTCTGCGGCGTCCAGCGCTGCTCGTAGCGGTCGCGCAGCAGGTTGGTGGCCACGTCGCCGCCGGTGAGCCGCCAGCGGTTCAGGTTCAGGATGTCGTTGCCGAACGCCCCCTGCAGCAGCCCCGACAGCTCGAAGCCGCGGAAGCTCACGCTGTTCTGCCACCCCAGCGTGAAGTCCGGGTTGGGGTTGCCGATCACGGTGCGGTCGCGGGCGTCGATGGTGTCGTTGCCGTCCACGTCGGCCAGCAGCACGTCGCCGGCGCGGAAGGGCTGCGCGCCCACCCGGTTGGTGATCCCCGCCAGCGACGCCGCGTGCGCCGAGTCGCGCACGATCCCCTCGGTCCGGTAGCCGATGAACACGCCCACCGGCTGGCCCACGCGGACCACGGTGCCGGGGAGCTTGAAGTCGTCGCTGATGGTGGACGAGGTGATCTCGGTATCCTCGCCCAGGTCGGTCACCTTGTTGCGGTTGCGCGCGAAGTTGAACGACGAGCGCCACCCCAGCCGGCGCGACCCCGGGTCGGCCTCCAGCACGTCCACGTTCAGCGACAGCTCCACCCCGCGGTTCTCGATGCTCCCCGCGTTCACCAGCGCCCGCGCGAACCCGCTCTCGCTGGGGAGGTCCACCGTCAGCAGGAGGTTGTCGGTGGTCTTCACGTAGTAGTCGGCGGTCAGCGACACGCGGTCGAACAGCCCCAGGTCGAAGCCCACGTCGAGCTGCTTCGTGCTCTCCCAGGTGAGGTCGTCGTTGGCCACGCCCACGGGGTAGTAGCCGGTGACGGGGTTGCCGCCGAACGAGTAGCCGGCGGCCACCAGCCGGGCCAGCGACTGGTACGGGCGGATCGACGGGTTGCCGGCCACGCCGTAGCTGGCGCGCAGCTTCAGGTCGCTCACCGCCCCCACGTCGCGCAGGAAGCGCTCTTCCGACACGTGCCACCCCAGCGCGGCCGAGGGGAAGAAGCCCCACTTGTTGCCGCGCCCGAAGCGCGACGAGCCGTCGGTGCGCCCGGTGAAGGTCACCAGGTAGCGGTCGAGGAGCGAGTAGTTCACGCGCCCCAGCACCGACTGCAGCGCCCACTTCTCGCGGCTGGAGGTGGGCGTGCCCGGCACCCGCGCCGACGAGATGGCGTTGAAGCCGTTCACGTCGGTCACGAAGTCGACGCCGCTCACGCTGGTGCGTTCGGTGACGTTGGTCTGCCAGGTGAAGCCGCCCACCACGTTCAGGCGGCTGTGCCCACCGATGTCGCCGTCGTAGGTGAGCGTGTTCTCGTTCAGCACGCTCAGGATGCGGCTGGTGCCGCGGATCGCCTGCCCGTTGGGCGCCTCGAGGCCGGTGCGGGTGGTGCGCGGGTAGTAGGTGTTGCGGTAGCGGTCGGCGTAGTCGCCGCCGACGGAGACACGCGCGGTCAGCCCGCGCAGGATCTCGTAGCTGGTGAAGGCGTTGCCCAGGAGGCGGGTGTCGCCCTGGTCGTCCATCACCTGCGTGGCCAGCGACACCGGGTTCACCAGCTCGGCCGCGTTCCCCGTGGGCACGCCGATGGCCGACAGGTCGCGCCCCTGGAAGGGGTACACGCCGTTGGCGAACTGCACGGGAAGGAAGGGATACGCCTGCAGCGCCGCCCCCACCGCGCCCGCGCGGCGGTTGCTCTCGCCGTCGGTCGGCACGAACGAGGTGTTCACCCGGCTGGCGGCCAGGTTGGTGCCGAAGCGGAAGCGCGGCCCGATCCCCTGCTCGAGGTTGGCGCGCAGCGAGTAGCGCTTGAAGTCGCTCCCCGTCACCACGCCCTGCTGGTCGAAGAAGCCGCCCGACACGGCGTAGCGGGTGAACGACGTCCCCGCGCTCCCGCCCGACACGCTCCCCTGCACGCTGCGGATCGGCGCGCTGCGGAAGATGGCGTCCTGCCAGTCGGTGCCGCGGCCCAGCGTGTCGAGCGCGGCCTGGCTGAACACCGGCTGGCCGCCGCCGTTGGTCGCCACCTCGTTCATCGCCTGGGCCAGCTCGCGCGAGGTGAGCAGGTCGTAGCGGCGGATCACGTTCTGCATCCCCGTGTACGCGTCGAGCGTCACCTGGGGGCGCCCGGCCCGGCCGCGGCGGGTGGTGATGATCACCACGCCGTTGGCCCCGCGCGCCCCGTAGATCGCCGTCGCGGACGCGTCCTTCAGCACCTCGATCGACTCGATGTCGGCGGGGTTCAGCGACGCCATCGGGTTCGACGGCACCGATGCGGTCGCCCGTCCCCCGTTGCCGGGCGAGGCCGATTCGGGGTCGTTCTCGATCGGGAAGCCGTCGATCACGTACAGCGGCTCGCTGTTGCCGGTGATCGACGAGGTGCCGCGGATGCGGATGGAGA
>DASWMA010000680.1:0-2827 GCA_036399995.1 Longimicrobium sp.
CGCTCTTGTTGCACCCCGCGAGGGCCACCGCGGCCAGAACCAGCCCGCAGCCCGCGAATCGTCCCGCTCTCGTCATCGCTCCCCCGGTGGTCGGCGTGTACAAATCCTGCGCCCCACGCCGCACATGAGCGCGCGCGGGCCCGAACGTCCCACCCTCTTCCCCGGCAGCGCGTAACTGCAATCACGCCAGCGGCTTCGTAACGTCGCACCCCCACGCCGCCGTGGCAAGGAGCGGCGGCCGGCCGCTCGTCCTCCGTACCTCCGTACCTCCGTACCTCCGTACCTCCGTACCTCAGCGATCGATCGCGTCGTAAAAGTCGCGGATGCGCTGCACCACCTCGCGGGCGCGCTCCCAGTGCGGCATCGCGCCGGTGGGGAGCGACACCACGGTCACGTTGGGCCGGTCGTCCAGCTCGGGGAGGCGGGTGTAGCTCTCCATCCGGCGGTTCTCCACCGTGCCGTGGATCACCAGCAGCGGCTGGCGGAGGCGGCGATAGGTCTCCAGCGCCTCGTCGGGCGCCATCCGCCCGCCCAAAAAGTCGTCCAGCGGGTTCGCGGCGCCCTCCACCCGCGCGGTCTCCACCGCGAAGTTCACGTACTCGTCGGGCACGCCGAACTCGGGGGTGAACAGGTTCTGCCGCGCGAACCGGGTCAGCGCCTCGGGGGTGGTGAGCCGGTCGTAGAAGGCGCGCTGCACCCCGGGAAGGGTGAACAGCAGCCGCGACCAGCCGCGCCCGATCTCGGCTGGCTCGTCGCCCAGGCCGGCGGGCTCCAGCGCCACCAGCGAGCGGATCAGGTCCGGCCGGCGCCGCGCCACCTCGGCCGCGTAGCTGGCGCCCAGCGAAAAGCCCACCACGTCGGCGCCGCCGGCCGGGCGGATCACCCGCTCCAGCCAGTGCTCCAGCTGGTCTTCGAGCACGCCGGGCGTGTACTCGATCTCGGGGCGGTCGCTGTGGCCGAAGCCCAGCCACTCCAGTGCGTACACCGGCCGTTCGCGGTCGCGCAGGAAGGCGCGCGCCAGCGGCCGCATCTCGTGCGCGCTGGCCACCGCGTTGATCGAGTGCAGCAGCACCAGCGGGCGGCCGCCGTGCCCCTCGCGCGCATAGAACGCGTAGTGCACGTCGCCCCAGGGCACGTAGTCGAGCCGCATCCCCAGCGCGTTGGGAAGCTCGGTCACCGGCCGCCGCCGGCCGCGGGTGGCGCCCAGGAGGTAGACGGCGTACGCCGCGGCGGCCGCCGCGGTGAGCCCCGCCGCCGCGCGCCCGGGCGTCAGCCCGAACATCCCGCGCCGCTTCCCCTCGTCGTCGTTCCCGGCCGCCGCGCGGCTCCCCCGCTCCGGCGCCTCGCGCTGGACGGGCGGCGGCAGGTCCAGGTCGTCGGCCGCCACGGCCGCGTGCGGCTCGGCGCGGATCACCGGCGTCTCCGCCTCCACGGTCTCGGCCGCGGCCACGTCCACGCGCACCACCGGCACCATGTCGTCCTCGCCCGCCGCCGTGGCGTCGGGCTCCACGCGCAGCACCGGCGGCTCGCCCGCGGCGTCCGCGTGCGTATGATCGTGGCCCGCCTCGTGGCCGTCCTTTTCCCCGTCCTCCGCTCGCCCGTCCATCACGCGCTCCGATCGTCGCCGTTGCGGTCCCGCCGCTCGCGGGGATGCTGTGCAATCGCCATGCGAAACGCAAGGCCCGGCGCGCTCGCGCCGGGCCAAACAGCGTAACTGCAGTGCCCAGGACCCAGTGCCCAGTGCCCAGTGCCCAGTTTACCCGTCCTTGATCCCGAGTCCCCGCGGCCCCGCCGTTGTTCCTGGGCACTGGGCACTGGGGACCGGGCACTTTCCCTACGGTACCCTGGCCACCGGCGCTGAAGCCGATGCCGGGGCCGTGCCCGCCGTCCCCGCCTCCTGCCAGAGCGTGGCGGCGCTCCGCTGCGCCCACCCCATCGGCCAGTTGCCGGCGAAGAAGAGGCCGACGACCAGCAGCGCCGCCACCACCACCCCGGCCATCGCGGGCGAGGGGAGGCGCGCGGCGCGGTGCTCGCCGGCCACCCGCGCGGGCGTCATGTACATCACCACGATCACGCGCAGGTAGTAGAAGTAGCTCACCAGCGAGGACAGCACGAGGATCACCGCAAGCTGGGTGAGCCCCGACTCGACCGCCGCGCGTAATATGTACAGCTTGCCCAGGAACCCGGCGGTCAGCGGGAAGCCCGCCAGCGACAGCAGGAACACCGCGAAGAGCCCCGCCAGCACCGGCTTCTCGCGCGCGAACCCGGCCCAGTCTTCCAGCGACACCCGCTCCTGCCCCGTGGCCTCGCGGCTGTTGGCGATCAGGATCGCGAAGGCGCCCGCCGTCATCAGGGTGTACACCAGCAGGTAGAAGAGGAACGCCGCCGCCCCCGACTCGCCCGCCGCGAGCACCGCCACCAGCAGGTACCCCGCGTGGGCGATCGACGAGTAGGCCAGCATCCGCTTCAGACTCCCCTCCGTCATCGCGATCAGGTTGGCGCCCACCATGGTCACCGCCGCGATGAAGAAGCCGATCTTCTGCCACTGCTCGATCGCCCCGCCGAAGCCCACCATGAACACGCGGATGAACGACGCGAACGCCGCCGCCTTCACCCCGGTGGACATCAGCGACGTGACCGGCGTGGGCGCGCCGTCGTAGGCGTCGGGGGTCCACATGTGGAAGGGCATGGCGGCCACCTTGAAGCCGAAGCCCACCATCAGCATGCCCATCCCCGCCAGCAGCAGCGGGGTCACCGGCGCCTGGCCGCTCAGCACCGTCTGCGCCATCAGCCCGATGTCGGTGGTGCCGGTGGCGCCCCAGCTGAG
>DASWMA010000681.1:0-6841 GCA_036399995.1 Longimicrobium sp.
CCGAGGCGCTGGCGGCCGACCTGTCGCGCGAGTTCGGGGTGCTGCGGGCGCCCACGCTGCACTACGGCGTGAACGTGGCCGCCGAGACCGACTACGCCGGCACGGCGGGGATGAGCCCCAAGACCGTGCACCGCGCGCTCAACGAGCTGGCCGACGACTGGGCGTGCCAGGGGGTGAACGAGTTCGTCTTCATCACCGCCAGCACGCACGACCCGCACGTGGAGGCCGTGGCCACGGTGCGGGCGGAAGGCGCGCGGGTGCGCGTGGTGTCGGCGATGTCGGTCGATCTCTCTCAATTCCTCGACGGGATGAAGGGGCCCCAGCACGCGGGCGAGGCGCTCACCTCGCTGCTGCTGCACCTGCGCCCCGCGGTGGTGCGCATGGACCGCGCGCGCGACTTCGTTCTCGACGCCGAGAGCCTGGAGAAGTGCGCCGGCGGGCGCGAGCGCCGGCTCCCCGACGAAAGCCCCGGCTCGGTGGGCCAGCCCACCCTGGCCACCGCCGAAAAGGGCAGATTGATGTACGAACATATGTTGCAGAAGATCCGCAACAAAGTTTTCATCGCGCCGGTGGAGGACGAGACCAGCGAGTGACGAGGGTGCGAGGGTGCGAGGGTGCGAGGGTGCGAGTGACGAGGGTGCGAGGGTGCGAGGGTGCGGAGTGCGGAGTGCGTGGGTGCTTCTTCGCGCCCCTGACGCGGCCAAAGGCACCGCGAAGGCGGACTTCCCGCCCGGCAGCCCCCGGGTTTCGACCGCGGATGAGGCGGACGCGGCCACGGAAGTTTGTCCCTGTCCGCCGGAGCGCCGCCCTGCAGCCTCGCGCAGTTTGCGAGGCTTCCCGTGGTTGTTGCTGCGGCTTCAGCCGCCGGTGCGATGCCGGTTCCCTAACGTCTCGATAACCCGCCGTTCGCTTGACCCATCCCCCACCCCCCGGTAACATTCCGGGCTCCAGACCGTCGCGATTTCACGGGGCCGGCGCGGCCCCGTTTCTACCGGAGTGCCGTACCGTGGCCGAGGCCCTGCCGCCGACCTACGATCCCAAGCAGAACGAGGCTTCCCTCTACCGGTGGTGGGAGGAGCAGGGCTTTTTCCACGCGGACGAAGCCTCGGGGCGGCCCACGTACGTGATCCCCATCCCGCCGCCCAACGTGACGGCCCGGCTGCACATGGGGCACGGGCTCAACAACACCATCCAGGACGCGCTGATCCGCTGGCGCCGGATGCAGGGGCGGGAAGCGCTCTGGATCCCCGGCAGCGACCACGCCGGCATCGCCACGCAGAACGTGGTGGAGCGGCTGATCGCCAGGGAAGGCCTGTCGCGCGACGACCTGGGGCGCGAGGCCTTCGTGGCGCGCGTGTGGGAGTTCGTGGGCAAGACCGGCGGCGAGATCTACGACCAGCTCCGCGCCATCGGCTGCTCGCTCGACTGGCCGCGCGCCCGCTTCACGCTGGACGAAGGGCCGTCGCGCGCGGTGCGCGAGGTGTTCATCCGCCTGCACGAGAAGGACCTGGTCTACCGCGGCCACCGCATCATCAACTGGTGCCCGCGCTGCCTCACCGCGCTCAGCGACGAAGAGGCCGAGCCCCAGGAGACGGCCGGCAAGCTCTGGCACCTGCGCTACCCCCTGGCCGAGGGCGTGGACGGCGGCGCCCTCCCGCGGCTGCCGGACGGGCGCGCCTACCTGGTGGTCGCCACCACGCGGCCCGAGACGATGCTGGGCGACACCTGCGTGGCGGTGCACCCCGGCGACGAGCGCTACGCCGCGCTGGTGGGGAAGGAGCTCGACCTGCCGCTCACCGGCCGGCGCATCCCCGTGGTGGCCGACACGTACGTCGACCCGGAGTTCGGCTCGGGCGCGGTGAAGATCACCCCCGCGCACGACCCCAACGACTTCGACGTGGCGCAGCGCGTGGGCGCGCCGGCGCTGAACGTGATGACCCCCGACGCGGTGATCAACGACGAAGCGCCCGAGCGCTTCCGCGGGATGGACCGCTCGGAGGCGCGCCGCGCCGTGGTCGCCGCCTTCGACCAGCTGGGGCTGCTGGAGCGGGTGGAAGACCACACCCACGCCGTGCCCCACTGCTATCGCTGCGACACCGTGGTGGAGCCGCGACTCAGCGACCAGTGGTTCGTGCGGATGCAGCCGCTGGCCGCGCCCGCGCTGCAGGCGTGGCGCGACGGCAAGGTGCGCTTCCACCCCGACCGCTTCGGCCGCATCTACGAGCACTGGCTCGAGAACATCCGCGACTGGTGCATCTCACGGCAGCTGTGGTGGGGGCACCGCATCCCCGTGTGGTACTGCAAGGATGCCGAGTGCAACGAGACGGTGGTCAGCCGCGACGACGTGACCGCCTGCCCCGCGTGCGGCGGCGAGGTGCGGCAGGACGACGACGTGCTCGACACCTGGTTCAGCTCGTGGCTCTGGCCGTTCAGCACGCTGGGATGGCCCGACAGCACGCCGGATCTCGACGCGTTCTACCCCAACTCCACGCTGGTGTCGGGGCAGGACATCATCTTCTTCTGGATCGCCCGCATGATCATGGCGGGGATCGAGTTCCGGGGCGAGGTGCCGTTCCAGGACGTGTACCTCACCGGGATGGTGCGCGACCACCTGGGGCGGAAGATGTCGAAGTCGCTGGGCAACGGCATCGACCCGCTGGAGGTGGTGGAGCGCTTCGGCGCCGACGCGCTGCGCTACACGGTGATCACCGGCGCCGGCCCGGGGATGGACCAGTACCTGAACTACCAGGACCTGGAGCTCGCCTTCGGGCCCGGGCGCAACTTCGCCAACAAGCTGTGGAACGCCGGCCGCTTCGCCCTGATGACGCTGGGCGACGCCGAGCGCGTCTCGGTCGACGAGGTACGTGACTCGCTGGAGCTGGCCGACCGCTGGATCCTCTCGCGCCTGTCGAAGGCGACCGCCGAGGTGACGGCGGGGATGGAGCGCTTCCGCTTCCAGGACGCGGGCCAGCGGGCGTACGACTTCGTGTGGGGCGACCTGGCCGACTGGTACCTGGAGATGGCCAAGCCGCGGCTGTACGGCGACATGGGCGACGCCAGCCGAAACGCCGCCCGCGCGGTGCTGGCCGAGGTGCTCGACCGCTCGATGCGGCTGCTGCACCCGATCATGCCCTTCATCACCGAAACGGTGTGGCAGCGCCTGCCGCGCGCGAACGGCGACGCCGCCAGCCTGATGGTGTCGCGCTGGCCCGAGCCGGTGGCCGATTGGGAAGACGCCGCCGCCGAGGCCGCCTTCGCCGAGCTGCAGGACGTCGTCGTCGAGACGCGGCGGATGCGGCAGGAGTACGGGATCCAGCCGGGCGTGCGCGTCCCGCTCCGCGCCGTTCCCGCGAGTGCCGAGGTGGAGGCGATGCTCGACGCCAGCCGCCGCGCGCTGGGCGACCTGGCGCGCGTGGACGAGCTGTCGTTCGGCGCGGCCAACGGCGAGGTGGGCGCCAGCGCGGTGCTGCGCTCGGGGACCGAGCTCTTCCTGCCGCTGGCCGGCGTGATCGACCTCGACCGCGAGCGCAAGCGCCTGCGCGACGAGGCCACGCGGCTCGAGGGGCTGGCCACGGGGACCGAGAAGAAGCTGGCCAACGAAGGGTTCGTGGCGAAGGCGCCGGCCGAGGTGGTGGAGCGCGAGCGCGAGAAGCTGGCCGGCTACCGCGAGCAGGTGGAAAAGCTGCGCGGCAAGCTGGCCGCGCTGGAAGGGGTGCAGTGAAGCTCCGCCACTTCGCCGGCCTGTACGGCGTGGCGGCGCTGGCTGCGGCGCTGGGGATGGGCGGCGGCTGCGCGCACGTGGAGGCCCCGCCGGGGGGCGAGCCCGACAGCGCGGCGCCCCGGCTGGAGACCACGCGCCCCGACACCTTCGCCGCGCTGCGCTCGTACGTGGGCCCGGTGATCTTCTCGTTCGACGAGGGGTTGTCGGAGCGGGGGATCGACACGGTGGTGACCGTGAGCCCGCGCACCAGCGCCGTGGCCGTGGACAAGAGCGGCAACGAGGTGCGCGTGGAGCTGCGCCGCGGGTGGGAGCCCAACCGCGTGTACCGCGTGACGCTGCACCCCGGCCTGTCGGACCTGTTCGGCAACGCCATCCGCGAGCCGGTGACCGTGGTGTTCAGCACCGGCCCCGAGATCGTGCGGACGGTGGCCACGGGCACGGTGATCGAGCGCACCACGCTGCAGCCCAGCCGCGGCGCGCGCGTCGAGGCGGTGCACCAGCCCGACTCGACGCTGTACGAGACGCGCCCCGACAGCGCGGGGCGGTGGACGCTGGAGTACCTCCCCGAGGGCACCTACCGGGTGCGGGCGTACAACGACACCAACCGCGACCAGGAGCTGCAGCCCTACGAGGCGCAGGACACCGCCACCATCCAGGTGACCCGCCGCGACACCGCCCGGGCGCGCCGGCTGGCGCTGATCGCGCCCGACACGTCGGCGCCGAAGCCCGGCACCGCGTCGGGCGACGGCGAGGTGGTGGAGGTGCGCTTCGACGACTACCTGGATCCCGCGCAGCCGCTGACCCCCGCGCAGGTGACCGTCACCGCCGCCGGCGGGGCCGCCATCCCGGTCTCGGCCGTCCGCGTGGGCCCGTTCCCCGAGGCGCGCGCCGACACCGCCGGCGCCGACACCGGGCGCGCGGCGCGGCGCGACACCACGCCGGCGCGGCCCACCGAGCCGGTGCCCAGCCAGTCGCTGTTCATCCGCCTGGCGCGGCCGCTGGCGGCCGACGCCAACCACACGGTGGTGGTGCGCGACATCCGCAACCTGCTGGGGCTGCCGGGCGGCGGCACGGTGGAGTTCCGCACCCCGCGCGCGGCCCCGCCGCCGGCGCGCACCGACACCGCGGCTGCCCGACGTGACACCGCCGCGGCGCGTCCGGCCCAGGTGCGCCCGGCCGGGCAGCCGCCCGCCGCGCCGCCGGCCCCGCGGCCGCAGACCTCGCCGCAGCCGGTGGCGCAGCCGCCCCGGCCGCGGCGCTGACGCCGCCGCACGACCGAAGCCGCCGACAACCGAACCGAAGCGTTCGCCAATCCTTTAGACGGAAAAGCCACCATGGCCGAAAGCTCGCCGCTGGCCGGACTGCTCGCCGGCAAGAAGGGCCTGATCATAGGCGTCGCCAACAAGAACTCCATCGCGTGGGCGTGTGCCCGGGCGCTGGCCTCGGCCGGGATGGAGCTCGCCTTCACCTACCAGGGCGAGGTCATGCGCGACCGGGTGATGAAGACGGTGAGCGAGATGGGCGAGGTGCCGCTCTTCGACCTGGACGTGAGCAGCGACGAGCAGATCCAGGCGCTGCACGACGGCGTGAAGGCGCTGTGGGGCGGCCGGCTCGACTTCCTGCTGCACTCGGTGGCCTATGCGCCCAGCCCGGCCATGAACAACCCGTTCCTGCAGACGCAGCGCGCCGACTTCGGCACCGCCATGGACATCAGCGCGTATTCGCTGGTGGCGCTCACGCGGCAGTTCATGCCGCTGATGCAGGACGGCGGCAGCGTGGTGACCATGAGCTACTACGGCAGCCAGAAGGCGGTGCCGGGCTACAACGTGATGGGCGTGGCCAAGGCGGCGCTCGAGGCGTGCGTGCGGTACCTGGCGGTGGACGCGGGGCCGCACGGGGTGCGGGTGAACGCGGTGTCGGCGGGGGCGGTCAACACGCTGGCGGCGCGCGGCGTGGCGCACTTCCGCGACCTGATGAAGATCACCGCCGAGCGCTCGCCCATGAAGCGCACCATCGAGCCCGACGAGGTGGGCCGCGCCACGCTGTTCCTGGCGTCGGAGCTGTCCACCGGCATCACGGGCGAGGTGATGTACGTGGACGCAGGCTTCAACATCACGGCCGGCTGAAGAACCGCGAGTGCGAAAGTGCGAAAGTACGAGAGTGCGAAAGTAACCGCCGTTTACTCTCGCACTCTCGCACTCTCGCACTCTCGCACTCTCGCACTCTCGCACTCTCGCACTCTCGCACTCTCGCACTCTCGCACTCTCGCACACGCGGCGGGTTGAAACCCGCCGCTGAACCATCGGGAAGTCCGCCTTCGCGGACTGCGGGGCAGGCGCCGGTGCGTTGCGGCATTGTATCGCCGCGGCAACGGAGTACATCCGTCGCGCCGCGCCGACCAGCCTCGCGCGGTTTGCGAGGCTTCCCGTAGTTGTTGCCGCGGCTTCAGCCGCCTTTCGCGAGGTCCGCACCGCAGTTGACCCCCTCCGTCCGCCCCGCCGTCTTCCTGGACCGCGACGGCACGCTGATCCACGACCGCCACTACCTGGCCGACCCCGCCGGCGTGGAGCTTCTCCCCGGCGCCGCCGCGGCCGTGGCGCGGCTGAACGCCGCGGGGTACTTCGTCGTCCTCGTCACCAACCAGTCCGGCATCGGCCGCGGCTACTTCGGCGAGGCGGAGTACCAGGCCGTCCACCGTCGCCTGGTCGACCTGCTCGCAGCCGAGGGCGCGCGGCTGGACGCCGACTACCACTGCTCGCTCGCCCCCGACGATGCCGACCCCGAGCAGATGCGCAAGCCCGGCGCGGGGATGTTCCTCCGCGCCGCCCGCGAGCACGGCTTGGACCTCGCGCGCTCGTGGCTGATCGGCGACCGTCTGCGCGACGTGGCCCCCGCCGCCCGGCTCGGCGCCCGCGCCATCCTGGTCCGCAGCGAGCAGACGGAGGTGGAGGCGGGCGGCATCACGCAGGCCGGAACGCTGGAGCGGGCCGTGGAACGGATCCTCCAGTCCGCGCTGGAGCAGGCTTGAGCGTTCAACGCGGGACGGGAGAGCCGACGACGATGGACCTGGTGATCATCTTTGGGCCGCCGGCGGTGGGAAAGATGGCGGTGGGGATGGAG
>DASWMA010000682.1:0-21024 GCA_036399995.1 Longimicrobium sp.
CTGCGCGAGCTGTTCCACGACCGGCATCCGCTGCGGTGGGCCTGGAAGTTCGTGCGCCCCGCGGTGTTCGGGCAGGTGGACAGCGACTCGCGCTGGATCGCCGAGCACTACGACGAGGACCCGGAGTTCTTCCTGAGCTTCCTGGACCGCGACTTCCGCTGCTACAGCCAGGGCGTGTTCGAGGCCGACGACGAGCCGCTGGAGGCGGGGATCCGGCGCAAGCTGCAGTTCGCGTGGGACTCGATCGGCGTGAAGGAGGGGGACCGCGTGCTCGACGTGGGCGGCGGGTGGGGCGCGTGGACGCAGTTCGCCGGCGAGCGCGGCGTGCGGGTGACGTCGCTCACCATCTCGCAGGCGTCGGAGCGCTTCATCAACGGGCTGATCGGGAGCCTGAACCTTCCCTGCCGCGTGGTGCGCGAGCACCTGTTCGCGCACCAGCCGGGGGAGAAGTACGACGCCATCGTGAACCTGGGCGTGACCGAGCACCTCCCCGACTACCGCGCCACGCTGCGCCAGTACGCCGCGCTGCTGAAGCCCGGCGGCCGCATCTGCCTGGACGCCAGCGCCACGCGGCGGAAGTACGCGGTGTCGGCGTTCTTCGAGCGCCACATCTTCCCCGGCAACGGCAGCCCGGTGTGCATCCACGACTACCTGGCCCAGGTGGCGCGCTCGCCGTTCTCGGTGATGGGCGTGTACAACGACACGCACAACTACGAGCTGACCACCCGCCACTGGGCGCAGAAGCTGGACGCGCACCGCGAGCAGATCGAGCGGCGCTTCGGCAAGGCGCAGTACCGGCGCTTCCAGGTGTACCTGTGGGGATGCGTGGACGGCTTCCGCCGCGACGTGGTGCAGGCGTACCGCTGGGTGCTGGAGCTGACCGGCGACCCCGCGGACCCCAGACAGTGGAAGGCGCGGGAGTAGCAGGGGACAGGGGACAGGGGACAGGGGACAGGGGACAGGGGACAGCCGCGGGTCGCCTCGTCCCCGCGCGGTTCACCCCCTCCCCCAGGCTTTTTTGGGGGAGGGGGTGGCGAGCCTAGGCGAGCCGGGGGTGGGGGCCCCCCGCGGCATCCGCCGGCGTCCCCCCCGTGTGTCCTGCCCTCCCTTGCCCGACCACGGCCGGCGCGCCACCTTCATGCCGCGCAGTCGATTGCATCCTTCCGGTAAATCCGCCGTCTCCCCAAGCACTCGCGTGAACAAGATCATCGCCGCTGCCGTGCTCGTCGCGGGCTGTGCATCTGCCGCCGGCGCGCAGGGCTCGCGCGTGCACCCCACTCCCGCCGCGGGCGAGCTGATCCGGGTGACGCCCGAGTCGGGCGCGTCGTTCACCGGGCGCCTGGCCGCGCTGGGCGGCGACACCCTGGTGCTGAACCCCTCGGACCGCGACTCGGCGGTGGTGGCCGTGGTGTCGCGCGAGCGGGTGGAGGTGCACCGCAGCCACCGTGAACGGTGGAGCGGCCTGGGCGCGCTGGCCGGGATCGCCGCCGGCCTGGTGGCGTCGCAGCTCCAGCCGGGCGGGTCGGGCGACGAGGAGCCGAAGAAGACCCGGGTCGCCGTGGTGGGCGGCGCCGCGGGCGGGGTGGTGGGCGGCTTCTTCGGCTTCGTGCTGGCGCCGCACCAGTGGCAGCTGCTGCGCGCCGGCGACCGCCGCGGCGCGCCGCCGGTGGCCACGCCCGCCACCCTGCCGCCCCCGCTCGTCCCCCCGCCCACGGCCATGGCCGCGGTGGAGCCGTCCGCTCCCGCGCCCGCGGGCTCGGCCGCCGCACCGGCCACGGTTCCGCCGTCCGTGCCGGCGCCGGCGCCGCCCACGTCCACACCGCCGCCGGCTCCGCCACCGGCGCGCCACTGATCGCCGCGGCGGCGCGCCCACTGAGCGCGTCGACGGCAGGGGTTTGCGGCAGGGCCTTCGATCGATGGGAGAGAGGGCATGGAGACACCGGTCTCCATGCCCTGCCGCGTTTTCGCGCGGACGCGGCTCGTCGTGCCGCGGCCGCCGGAAACCCCCGGGAAACGCCGGAGACGCCACGGCTCCGGCGGGTTCTCCCTCCGGCGCCGCTGGCGCCCTGCGGGTTGGTGAGGGGCAGAGGTGTGGGTATATTCCCTTTCCCGCCGCTTCCCATTCCGGGTGCGGCGTCCGTCACGATTCACCGGGTCCCATGCACCTTCCCGCCCCCACCGTTCCCGCTGTGCCTCCGGTTCCGCCCAGGCTGTCGTTCCGAGAGAAGATGATGGGCGGCCAGCTCCGCGCGCTGGTTCCGCGGCTGCGGCCGCACACCGGCGTGCTGGCGCTGGCCACGGTCACCATGGTCGTGGGCACCGCGATGGGGCTGGCGTTCCCGCTGGCGGTGGGGCGCGTGTTCGACGGCGCCTTCCTGCGCTCCAACCCCGGCGCGCTGAACCGCATCGCGCTGGCGCTGTTCGGGATCATCACGCTGCAGGCCGTCGCCAACTTCCTGCAGAACTACCTGCTGGCGGCCACCGGCGAGCGGGTGATCGCCCAGCTGCGCAAGGACCTGTTCGGGCACCTGCTCACCCTTCCGCCGGCGTTCTTCGCCGACCGCCGCACCGGCGAGCTCACCAGCCGGCTGGGCGCCGACGTGCAGATGCTGCAGGCCGTGCTGAGCGCGAACATCGCCGCCATGGCGCAGTCGCTGCTCACCCTGCTGGGCACGGTGGTGATCCTGCTGATGATCCAGCCGTTCCTCACGCTGGTCACGCTGGGGGTGGTGCCGATCGTGGTGGGGAGCGGGCTGTACCTGGGCAACCTGCTCAAGAAGAGCTCGCTGGGGGTGATGGACCAGGTGGCCGAGGCCACGGCGATCGCCGAGGAGGCGTTCTCGCAGGTGCGCGTGGTGCAGAGCTTCGTGCAGGAAGACAACGAGCGCGCGAAGTACGGCCGCCGCATGGACCAGGCGGTGGCCGTGGCCGTGCGCCGCGCGGTCACGCGGGGGTTGTTCTCCAGCGTCACCACCTTCACCGTGCTGGCCGCGTCGGTGCTGGTGCTGTGGCTGGGCGGGAAGATGGTGCTGGCGAACACGCTGAGCCCCGGCACGCTGGTCAGCTTCCTCCTCTACGCGGCCTCCGCGGCGGGGGCGGTGGCGGGGCTCGGGCAGCTGTGGGGGATGTACCAGGAGGCCACGGGCGCCGCCGGCCGCGTGTTCGAGATCCTGAACGCGCGCCCCCACCTGCGCGACGCCGACCAGCCGAAGGCGCTGCCGCAGCCGGTGCGCGGCGCCATCGTGTTCCGCGACGTGTGGTTCCGCTACGAGAAGCCCACCGAGCTGCCGATGGTGACCGGCGGCGGCGAGGTGCAGATGGCGTGGCTGCGGATGCTGGGCGCCGCCCCGCTGGAAGGCGCCGCGGCGGAGCCCAGCGGCCCGCCCGAGTGGGTGCTGCGCGGCGTGAACCTGCGCATCGCCCCGGGCGAGACGGTGGCGCTGGTGGGCCCGAGCGGCGCGGGGAAGACCACGCTGGCCGCGCTGATGCCGCGCTTCTGGGACGTGCAGGAGGGGAGCATCTCGCTCGACGGGATCGACATCCGCGAGCTGCGCCTGGCCGACCTGCGCACCGCGGTGGGGCTGGTGCCGCAGGAGACGCTGCTGTTCAGCGGCTCGGTGCACGACAACATCGCCTACGGCCGCCCCGACGCGTCGGACGAGGACGTGATCGCCGCGGCGCGCGCGGCGCACGCGCACGAGTTCGTGCTGCGGCTGTCCGAGGGGTACGCCACCAAGGTGGGCGAGCGGGGGATCAAGCTTTCGGGCGGGCAGCGGCAGCGCGTGGCCATCGCCCGGGCGATCCTGAAGGACTCGCGGGTGCTGATCCTGGACGAGGCCACCAGCAGCCTCGACACCGAGAGCGAGGCGCTGATCGAAGACGCGCTGAACCACCTGCTGCGGGGCCGCACCACGCTGATCATCGCGCACCGGCTGTCTACCGTGCGCCGCGCCGACCGGCTGCTGGTGCTGGATCGCGGCGAGATCGTGGAAGAGGGGACGCACGCCGAGCTGCTGGCCCGCGACGGCCTGTACGCGCGCCTCTACGCCCGCCAGTTCCGCGAAGACGACGCGCGCCCGGTGGACCTGCTCACCGACCCCGGGGTGGTGGCCGAGGCCGAGGAGCTGGCGCTGGAGGAGCGCGTGTAGCCTCTCCGCTCGGAGACTGCCGACGGCGATGTCACACGGAGCAACGGAGGGAACGGAGGAACCGCGACGGAGTTCTCCGGTTCCTCCGTTGCTCCGTGTGGCCCATCCGCCCGTGTTGCCTGAACAGATGGCGTGTGGCTAACTTTCGTGCATCCCACGACATCCTCCCGTCATTCCCTTCCCCCTCGACAGCCGAAGCACTCTCATGGACGCACCCACTCCCGCGCCTTCGGGCACGCTCCAGTTCGAAACCGCCGAGCCCACCGTGCAGACGGCGGGCGACGCCCGTGCCTGCACCGAATGCAAGACGCCGATCCAGAGCGTCTACCACATGTCCAGCGGGCAGGTGATCTGCTCGGGGTGCCGCATCCGCATGGAAGGTGCGGGCAGGGTGGACGAGGGTCCGGCGGTGCGCTTCTTCCGCGCGCTCCTGTTCGGCGCGGGGGCGGCGGTCGCGGGGACGGTGATCTACGCGGCGATCCTGGCGCTCACCAACCGCAACATCGGGCTGATCGCCATCCTGGTGGGGTTCATGGTGGGGCGCGCGGTGCAGGTGGGCTCGCGCGAGCGTGGCGGCTGGGGGTACCAGTCGCTGGCCATCGGGCTCACCTACCTGTCGATCGTCACGTCGTTCACCCCCGTGGTGGTGGAGGGGCTGCGGCAGTCGAACGATACGGCCGACGTGCCCGCCGCGCTGGTGTACCTGATGGGCTTCCTGATCTCCATCCCCATGCCCTTCCTGATCATCACCGAGTCGCCGATCACGGTGCTGATCATCGGCCTGGGGCTGTGGCAGGCGTGGGCGCAGACGAAGCGGGTGAAGCTGGACCTGACGGGGCCGTTCTACGTGCAGCGCCCGCAGCCGGAGCCGGTGTTCGGCGCGCCCGCGGGTGGCTGAGCTGGTCCTCGCGCCCGCCGCGGCGCACTGCGAGGGGTGCGGCGCGCAGATCGCCCCCGGGCTGCTGAGCTGCCCCGGGTGCGCCCGGCTGGTGCACGCCGCCGAGCTCCGCCGCCTGGCGACCGAGGCCGAGGCCGCCACCGCCGCGGGCGACGGCCCGCGCGCGCTGGAGCTGTGGCAGCGGGCCATGACGCTCCTCCCGGGCGATGCCGGGCAGCGCGTGGCCATCAGCGAGCGCATCGCCGCGCTGGGACCGCTGGCGGCGGTCAAGCCGGCGAAGGAGCAGGGCGGCGGGGCGGGGAAGTGGGGCGTGCTGGGCGTGGCGCTGGCGTTCCTGCTGAAGGGGAAGACGATCATCTTCTTCGCGCTCAGCAAGGCCAAGCTCCTGCTGTTCGGGCTCACCAAGCTCTCCACGCTGGCCTCGATGGGGCCGTACATGCTGTGGATGTGGGCCGCGTACGGGTGGAAGCTGGGCGCCGGGGTGCTGATCTCTATCTACATCCACGAGATGGGGCACGTGTCGGCGCTGCGCTTCTTCGGGATCCCCGCGGGGGCGCCGGTGTTCATCCCCGGCATCGGCGCGCTGGTCCGGCTGAAGCAGCACCCGCCCAACGAGCACGTGGACGCGCGCATCGGGCTGGCGGGGCCGATCTGGGGGCTGGGCGCGGCGCTGGCGGCGTACGGGATGTACCTGGCCACCGGGGTGCCGGTGTGGGGCGCCATCGCGCGGATCGGCGGGTGGATCAACCTGTTCAACCTGGTGCCGGTGTGGCAGCTCGACGGCGGGCGGGCGTTCCGCTCGCTCAGCCGGCGGCAGCGCATCGCGGCGCTGGTGGCGATCGTGGTGGCGTTCGCGCTCACCCGCAACCCGCTGCTGTACCTGCTGATGGCCGGCGCCGTCTACCAGCTCTTCCGCCCCGCGCCCGATCGCGACGACCACGGCGCGTTCGGCACCTACGCGGCGCTGGTGGTGGTCCTCGCCGCGTTCGAGCTGCTGCCGGGGAGCCGGCTGTAGGATTCCACTTCCGCCCTACGAGGAGAGCCGCCTTCCCGTCCAAGGGAGGCGGCTCTGCTCGTTCTGGTCCCTCGTGGTTCCGGCGGATGAACTGCAAGGGGTCACACGGAGCAACGGAGGAAGCGGAGAAACTGCGGCGCGCGTGCAGTTCTCCGTTTCCTCCGTTGCTCCGTGTGACCATCAGGGGTGCCGGCCCGCGCGATGGATCTTCGGATCCGGGGGATCAGTCCGCCCGAGTCGCGACCAGGAGCGGCTGGAAGAAGGCGCCGTCCAAGCGCTCGGCGTGGGCGAAGCCGGCGGCGCGCATCAGCTCCAGCAGCCGGTCGGTGGTGACGGCGTAGTACCGCGACCGCATGGCGTGCGTCGTTGCTTCGGCGGCGCCGCGGTCTTCCACGATGTAGAAGGTCACGTCGTAGTGGTCGCCCTCGAACGCGCGGTGCTGCAGGAGGACGTAGCGCACGCCCGGCTCTTCGCGCACGCCGTAGCTCTGCACCTCGTCAGGCCCGCGCGGCATGGCGGCGTAGTCGCGCACGCTCACCAGGCACAGGCCGCCTAGGCGCGTGCAGGCGTGGAACTGCCGCAGCGCGGCCAGGATCTCGTCGTCGGACAACAGGTGCGGGAGCGAGTTGTCGGCGCAGAGCACAACGCTCCACCCGCCGCCGTGGTGGGTGTGCGCCGCGCCCATGTCGGCCACCGAGAATGCGGCCTCCAGCCCGCGCCGCGCCGCCTCGCCGCGCGCGCGGGCCACCGCGCCGGGCGACAGGTCCGACGCGGTGACGCGGTGCCCCAGCGCCGCCAGCCCCAGCGTCTGCGTGCCGATCCCGCAGGCCACGTCGAGCACCGCGTGCGCCCCGTCGCCCAAGCGCGCGCGGATCACGGCGTCGAGCGCGCGGCCCTGGCGCTGGATGCCAGCGTCCCAGTCCGGGTAGATGAGATGGTAGAAAGGCGCGAGCCGGTCGTAGAAGTCGGTCACGGCGAGGGGCGGGAGAGATGCACGGGATGCGTGAGGGATGCGCGCCCGGAGGGCCGGGACGGCGGCGGCGCCTGCGCGGATATATCGGACGACGAGCGTGCCTGGCGCCGCCGGTGGCCCGGCGCGGTTGGCAACGGCGGTATCGTTGCCTACCGCGCGCGCAGCCCGTTTGCGCGCCCCAGCGCGCAACACGCCCAAACCGCAGTGTGAAAGCGCGAGAGTGCGCTACCGTGGACGGCGGAGCGTCACCCGTGGTTGCCGGCTCCGGCGAGGACGTCGTTGACCGTCTCGTCGGCCACGGCGGAGCCGTAGCGGCCGTCGCGGCCCACGGCGGCCACGCCGATCGATTCGATCAGCGCGTACTGCACGCGTCCCTCGCGGCTCTTCTTGTCGCTGCGCGTCCAGTCGACCACCTGGTCCACGCTCATCTCCAGCGGCAGCGAGGTGGGGAGCCCCAGCCGCGTGAGCACCTTGCGCAGCCGCGCGCTGGTCCCCGCCGCGGTGATGCCGATCCGCTCGCCGATGCGCGCCTCTTCCACCATCCCGATGGCCACCGCCTCGCCGTGGAGGAGCGCGTAGCCGCTGAGCGCCTCCACCGCGTGGCCGATGGTGTGGCCGAAGTTGAGCAGCTTGCGCGGGCCGGTCTCCATCTCGTCGCGGGTGACGATCTCGGCCTTGATCTCCACCGACCGCACGATCAGCCGGCACAGCTCCTCGGGGTCGCCGGCCAGCAGCGGGCCGGCGGTGGCCTCGATCCAGTCGAGGTACTCCGGGTCGGCGATGGCGCCGTGCTTGACCGCCTCGGCCAGCCCCGCGCGGATGTGCGCGTCGGGCAGCGTGGCCAGCAGGTCGGGGTCGGCCACCACCACCTGCGGCTGGTGGAAGGCACCCACCAGGTTCTTCCCCGCGGGCACGTCCACCCCCGTCTTGCCGCCGACCGACGAGTCGATCATGGCCAGCAGCGTGGTGGGAAGCTGCACCAGCGGCAGCCCGCGCATGTAGCTGGTCGCCACGAAGCCGCCCAGGTCGCCCGGCACCCCGCCGCCGAAGCAGATCAGCGCCGCGTCGCGCCCGATGCCGGCCTCGAGCATGGCGTCGCACACCAGCGACCAGGTCTCGCGCGTCTTGCTGGCCTCGCCGTTCTGGAAGGCGAACACGTCGGTGCGGTAGCCGGCCGAGTGCAGCATCCGCGACAGCTTGACGGCGTACAGCTCGGCCACGCGGTCGTCGGTGACCACGGCGTAGCGGTGCGCGGGGCAGAACTTGGAGAGGATGGTGGCGATGGTGGTAAACAGCCCCGCCCCCACCAGGATCTCGTACCCGCGCTGCGGCCGCTCGGGGAGCGTGACCGCGATCCGCTGCTTGATGCTCATGTGACGGTAGCCCCTTCGAGCCGCTGCTCGCTGCGCCGGTCCAGACCCAACCCCAGGAGTGTTTCGCTTGCCGCCCACCCGGTGACCCGCCGCAGGTCGCCGCCCAGCTCCCCCGCCACCTCGCGCATCCGCAGCGCCGCGCAGCCGCGCTCGAACACCCCGCCCAGCGCGTCCAGCGCCTCCTGGTCGCCCAGCTCGGCCGCCAGCGGCCGCAGCGTCTCGGCCAGTCCCAGCACCGCGTCGGCCGCCGCGATCGTGCGCGGCTCGGGGGCGAAGATGTCCACGAAGGTGGCGCCCGTCCCGTCGCGCGAGGCGCGCCAGTGGTTCTCGCCCAGCAGCGGCTGCAGCACCGCGCCGGGAAGGTCGGGCTCGCGCAGGACCCCCTCGGCCACCCCGGCCACCACCGCCCGCGCCAGCGCCGCGGCGGCCACCGCGTCTTCGAGCCGCGGCGTCACGTCCTGCGCGCGGAACTCGATGGTGGGGTAGCGGTGGTGCGGGCGCAGGTCCCAGTACAGCCGCCCCGGGGTGTCGATGCACTGCGTGTCGGTCAGCCAGCGCAGCAGCAGCTCGAACTCGGCGCCGTCCTGGAAGCTGGGCGGCGCGCCGGTGCGCGGCCAGCGGCGCCAGAGCAGCGTGCGGAACGAGCAGTAGCCGGTGTCGTGCCCCTGGAAGAAGGGGGAGCTGGCCGTGATCGCCAGCAGGTGCGGCAGGTACAGCCGCGCCACGTTGGCCACCCGCACGCGGTCCACGTGGCCCGGGATCCCCACGTGCACGTGCATCCCGTAGATGCTCTGCGTCTCGGCCAGCTCGCGGTACTCCTCGCGGATGGCGGCGTATACGTCCTTGTCGGTGAAGGCGTGCCCGGCGGCCGGGCTGAACGGGTGCGTCCCCGCGGCCACGATGCGCAGCCCCTGCGCCTCGGCGGCCACCGCGGCCTGGAAGCGGAGCCGCGCCAGGTCGTCGCGCACGCAGTGGGTGCCCACGCACACGCCGGTCTCCACCTCGATGGTGTGCTGCTGCATCTCGGGCTTCACGTCGCCCGACCAGTCGCCCGCGATCACCCAGCGGGCGCGGCTGCGCAGGTCGCCGGTGTGCGCGTCCACCAGCTGGTACTCCTCCTCCACCCCAACGGTGAAGTCGCGCGGAGAGATGGTCATCCGTCCCTTTTCGGCCTGCGGTGGCACGTGAGTGAGAGTTAGCGAAGGAACTGCGAGTGCGAAAGTGCGAGAGTACGAAAGTGCGAAAGTGGATGCGTTGCGGGTTCGGGCTGAAGCTCTCGGTCGAACGCGTCCTCAGCTTGTAGACGCACGAGATTGTGGCCGTTGCTCTCGCACTTTCGCACTCTCGAACTTTCGCACTCTCGAACTTTCGCACTCAAAGCTTTTCCGCCCGCTCCAGCGACGGCGCCGCCAAAAGCAACTCCCGCGCCGTCTTCCGCAGCACCGGGTGCACCCAGCCGGGCGCCACCTCGGCCAGCGGGTGCAGCACGAAGCCTCGCTCCGCGATCCCCGGATGCGGCAGCAGCAGGCGGGGGTCGGCCGACACGCGGCCGGCGTAGTCGAGCACGTCGATGTCGATCACCCGTGGCGCGTTGCGGAAGGTGCGCTCGCGCCCCATCTGCCGCTCCAGCTCCAGCACGCGCTCCAGCAGCGCCAGGGGCGGCAGGGTCGTCACCCCACGCGCCACCAGGTTGTAGAAGTCCGGCTGGTCGCGATGCCCCACCGGCTCGGTGCGCCAGGTGCCCGACACCTGCAGGTCGGCCACGAACGCGCACAGTCCGTCGATGGCACGCGCCAGCTGCGCCCGCGGGTCGCCCACGTTCGCCCCCAGCCCCAGCAGCACCTCGGCCGGCTCGTTCGCCACCACGTCATCCCCCAGCGTCGTTTTCCCTGTGCCTGTACCCGCAGGGGAATGTCGGCGGGGGTGGGAGATGAGGGAAGAGGAGGGCTCTTCTTCTCGCTCAGACACCTTCCGAGATCATGGATCGCATGGGTGAACGCAGAGCATCGGAGGGAAGGGAGTCAGGGGGAGAACCGCGAATGGTTTTCTCCCCCTGACTCCCCTTTCTCCGATGCTCTGCGTTCACGGCTGTTGGAATCGTGGCTCGGGGCGAATGCCCGCTCCGGCGCGCGCATTGCGGACCCCGCGCCGGTTCGCCAGCTTCGCGCGCACTCACGACCATTCCGAATCGACCCCGGAGCCCGGCTTGACCGCCTTCCCCCCGCTCAAGCGCTTTGCCTGGATGTCCATCGCCGCGGCGGTGGTCACCATCGCGCTCAAGTTCGGGGCGTTCGTGGTCACCGGCTCGGTGGGTCTGCTCTCCGACGCGCTGGAGAGCCTGGTGAACCTGGCCGCGGCGGTGATGGCGCTGGCCATGCTCACCGTGGCCGCCCGCCCCCCCGACGAGGAGCACGCGTACGGCCACAGCAAGGCCGAATACTTCGCCAGCTCGTTCGAGGGCGCGCTGATCCTGCTGGCGGCGGCCAGCATCGTCTACTCGTCGGCCGTGCGGCTGATGCACCCGCGGCCGGTGGAGAACGCGGTGCTCGGCATGGCCATCGCCGCGGTGGCGTCGGTGGTGAACCTGGGCGTCGCGTGGATGCTGCTGCGCGCCGGGCGCCGCTACCGCTCCATCGCGCTGGAGGGCGACGCGCACCACCTGCTGAGCGACGTGTGGACGTCGGCCGGTGTGATCGTGGGGCTGGCGGCGGTGTCGCTCACCGGGTGGCAGTGGATCGACCCCGTAATCGCCATCGGCGTGGCGCTGAACATCGTGCGCATCGGGTGGTCGCTGGTGCGGCGCTCGGCGCTGGGGCTGCTGGACACCGCCATCCCAGAGGAAGACCGCCTGGCCGTGGTGCGCATCCTGGACAGCTACGCCGGCGAAGGCGCCGAGTACCACGCGCTGCGTACCCGGCAGGCAGGGATCCAGCGCTTCGTCTCGGTCCACGTGCTGGTGCCGGGCGCGTGGAGCGTGCAGAAGGGGCACGAGCTGCTGGAGCGCGTGGAGGAAGAGATCCGCGCCGCCGTTCCCGAATCGATCGTCTTCACCCACCTGGAGCCGCTGGAAGACCCCGTCTCGTTCGCCGACGAGACGCTGGCCCGCCGCCCCGCCCCCGCCCCGCCGCCGCCGCAGCAGCGCCCGCGCTGAACGGCGACGGGGTGCGACGCGACATCGCTTCACCCGCCCGACACGATCACACCGACCTCGCATCCCGGGGGAATCGCTCGGTTCCTGGGGAAGAAACGTCCCTATGTGGCTGCCACTCCGCAGCCACCACGTCTTGGCAGATCTGGCAAGCCCTCGGCTTAAGATCCGACGCCGCTTGGGTTTACGCAGATCGCAGCCGTCGACGCCGCTCCCGGTGCACAAGTTGAAATCGAGGTCCGCACACATTGCCACGGAACGAGCGCCCGCTCGTAGTCTCCGTGGGCAACCGACCGTAGATCTCCGGGGCTGTCAATGAAACTGCGAAGTCTCCGTCCGACCTTCAGCGGCAGCGTGGTGGCGTTGCGCGGAACCCTGCCGTTCCAGGTGGTGGGCCCGGGCTCGTGACGGATCAGGGTGGGTCGAAAAACTCACGCAGAGTCATCGGGGTCAGCAGAAAATGCCTTGTTTTTCTGCTGACCCGGCGTGATCGGTCTTCTCCTCCCCTGTTCCAGAACGGTGCCCGGTGACCGGGTGTCATATCGTAATCAGCCCCCGCCGTTCAGAACTCCGGCCAGAGCCGGTACTTCTCCATGTCGCCGCGCAGCTTGAGCAGCGCGGCGTCTTTCATCTTCGCCTCCAGCATCACGTCGAACTCCACGGGGCCGGCGGCGTGGAGAAAGGCGGCGAACTCCCACGGGTGTACGTAGTCGGCGTGCTGCGACAGGAGCGGCGGCGCCGGCACCTCCTTCTTCCCCCGCATCACCGTCCGCGAGTCGAGCTTCGGCGACGAGAAGTGCACCTTGGGCTGCACCCCCGCCGGCCACGTCACCACCGCCGCGCGCACGGCATCGCCCAGCGGCAGCGTGCCGGGGTTCAGCAGGTGGTGCTGGTGGTCGAAGATGAGGCGCACGCCGGTGGCCTCGTGCACGCGCAGGCAGTCCTCCACGGTGTAGATCGATTCGTCGTTCTCGATCACCAGGCGGCGGCGGCCGGCCTCCGACAGGCGGGGGAAGTTCTCGATGAAACGCGCGATGGCCGAGTCCTTGTCGCCGTACGCGCCGCCCAGGTGCAGGATGACCACGGCCTCGGGGCCCTGCTCCATCGCGTCGAGCAGCTCGGCCTGCGAGCTCACGTCCCAGATCCCCTTGGCGTTGATGGCGGGGTCCTGCGCGCTCAGCAGCACGTACTGCGACGGGTGCAGCGACAGCCGGATGCCGCGGTCGCGCGCGATCTTCCCCACCTCGGCCAGGCCGTCGCGGCACTCTGCGATCTGGTCGTGGAACTGCGGCAGGTCGGGGTGCGTGCAATAGGGCGCGAAGTCCGACGAGATGCGGTACATCCGCACGTCGATCTGGTCGAGATAGTCCAGGATCTCGCGGAGGTACCCGATGGACACGTTCAGGTGCGGGCCGCTCTGCCAGCGGCGCGCGTCGTTGCTCTTCAGCCCCTCGCGCCCCACCACCTTCACCGCGAACCCCAGCCGCCGCCGCCACGCCCGTCGCTGTTCGTCCATCTCGTCTCCATCGGAAAACCGGAAGCCTCGCCAACCGGCGAGGCTTCAAGAGCAGGACCGTTGCCGTTCTCCCCTTCTTCTGCCGGGTCGTCCACCGCGTTGCGCGTGACCGGAGGGGAGATGAAAGGACACGGCACCCCGATGATGAAGCCTCGCGCAGTTTGCGAGGCTTTTCGTCGTCGTTGCTGCGGCTTCAGCCGCCGGTGCGGGCGATCCCCCACCACGACCGTGGTCCAGCCGGGGGAAGAGGCCCGGGCGGCCCCGCGACGGTCAGGGACGGTCGACGCAGACCCACACCGTCTCGGTGGTGGCGCTGTAGAACATCGAGATCACCACGTTCTTCTGGCGGCCGTCGCGGAAGCGGAACACGTAGTCGAACACCGTGTGCAGGCTCTTCTTCTCCACGCCCTCCACGAAACGCCCGTAGAACTCCTGCACCTTGGTGCACGGCGCCACCTCGTCGAAGAAGCTCTTCCCCAGCGCGTCGTTCTTGTCCACGCGGGCCAGAACGCTCTCGGCCTGGTTGAACTTGAGCACCTTGCCGGTCGGGTCGAGCTGGATCATCCCCATCGGCAGGGTGTCCAGCTCCGTCTCGGTCAGCACGTCGGCCTTTTCGAGCACTCCGTTGCGAGGGGCGGTCGCCTGCATGGTGCGTCTCCACGTGGAGGTGTCGGTACATCCTTCCGCACGCGCCGGCGGCGACATGCGGGAGGGGGAAGAACGGTTGACGCGAGGAATGTATCCGCGTGTCCAATGTTTGTCCATGGTTCTGCCGGATGAGGGCTGGACGGCGGGGGATGGGATGGAACGGGGGTTGCGACCGGGGGCTGCCGACCGAGCGAGCACCCGATCACCGCGTCAGGGAGCGCCCCATGAGCACCGACGACCTGGACCGCGTGGTCCCGATGGACGATCTGGACGATTTTCGCGTGGCGGGCGACACCCCCGACCCGCGCGGGTGGGAGGTGGTGGCGTCGGACGGCCGCAGGATCGGCGAGGTGGACGAGCTGCTGGTGGACACCTCGGCCATGAAGGTGCGCTACCTGGACGTAGGCGTGGACGACGCGATGTCGAGCGAGCCCGACCGGCACGTGCTGGTGCCCATCGGCTACGCGCGGCTCGACCGCGAGCACGACCGGGTGATCGTGGACCAGCTCTCGTGCGACGACCTGCGGGCGATCCCCGCGTATCGCCACGGCCCCATCACCCGCGACTACGAGACGAGCCTGCGCGACAGCTACCGCCACGGCCGCCCGGGCACTGCCGACGCAGGCGCCTTCCTCGCCTCCGGCGGCGCGCGTGCGGACGCGCTGCCCGACGGCTCACCGGGCGCGATGCGCCCCGACGCGCAGCCGCGGGCCGGCGAGGGGATGCGGGCGGATTCGCGCGACGACTTCTACAGCGACGACCTGTTCGACGAGAGCACCTTCTGGGCGGCGCGGCGCTCCACCGGCCTGGGTGGCGCGCTGGGCGACATCGGCAACGACGCCGGTTACCCGCGCGACCTGGACCCGCGCACGTAGCGCGGTATCGAGCGTAGCTCGACGTCGACACGGAAGCAGAGGAGCAGAGAACGCCGCAGTGTTCTCTGCTCCTCTGCTTATCTGCGTAAGCCCCGCCGTGGAAGCCGGCGGCCGGCACTTGGGCCGCCCATCGCGGCGGCGTAGATTGCCCCCGTGCCGAACACCTCCTCCCCCGCGCGGCGCGGGCCCTGGGTGCTGGCGCTGGACGTGGGCTCGTCCTCGGTCCGCGCGCAGCTTTACGACGCGCGCGCACGGCCGCTGGCCGCCGCCTCGCTGGCGCAGGTGACCGTCCGCTGGCGCACCGATCCGCCCGGGGCGATGGAGGCGGACGCGGACTCGCTCGTCCGCGCCGCGCTGACCGCGCTGGACCGCGGTGTGAAGGCCGCGCGCGCCGCGAACGTCGAGATCGCCGCGGTGGCGCTCGACACCTTCTGGCACGGGTTGATGGGCGTGGACGGCGCGGGCCGGCCGCTCACGCCGCTCTACGCCTGGGGCGACACCCGCGCAGGTGAGGACGCCGCGGCGCTCCGCGAACGAGTGGATGCACGGGCCGCGCACGGCCGCACCGGGTGCTTCGTGCACGAGAGCTATCCGGCCGCGCGGCTGGTCTGGCTCCGCCGTACGCAGGGCGATACCTTCCCGCGCGCCGGGGGGTGGCTCTCGGTGGGCGAGCACCTGGGCGAGCGGCTGTTCGGCGTCCGCCGCACCTCGCTCTCGATGGCGTCGGGCACCGGCCTGCTGGACGTGCGCGCCTGCCGGTGGGACGGCGAGATGCTGGCGGCGTGCGGGATCACCGCCGACCATCTCCCCGAGCTCTCCGACGAGCCGATGCGCGGACTGCTCCCCGGCTTCGCCCGGCGCTGGCCCGAGCTGGCGGGCGTCCCCTGGTTCCCCGCGCTGGGCGACGGCGCCTGCGCCACGCTGGGGAGCGGCGCCGCCTACCCCGGCCGCCTGGCGCTGACGGTGGGCACCAGCGCCGCCGTCCGCGTCCTCCGCACCGGCGAGCCGGCGGTTCCGCGCGGCCTCTGGCTGTACCGGCTCGACGCGGAGAGGACGGTGGCCGGGCGGGCGCTCTCCAATGCCGGCAACACGCTGGCGTGGCTGCGGCGCACCCTGCGCCTCCCCCGCGCCGACCGGCTCGAAGCCGAGCTGGCGGCGCTCGCGGACGCGCCTCCGCCCTCGCTCCACGTCGTCCCCGCGCTGGTGGGCGAGCGGCCGCCGCTGTCGGAGCGCGGCGAGACGGCGGCAATCGCGGGGATGGCGATGAGCACCACGCCGGTGGAGGTCTGGCGCGCGTGGCTCTGGGCGCTGGCCGCCCGCATCGCCGAAGCGGTGGACGCGGTGGAGCGCGAGCACGGCCGCGCGGCCGAGATCGTGGCCAGCGGCGGCGCCCTGCACGCCTCGCCCGCCTTCCGCGCGATCGTCGAGCGCCGGCTGGGCCGCCCCCTCGCGCTGAGCGGCGGCGACGGCGACGAAACCGCGCGCGGCGCCGCGATGGTGGCCCTGGAGCGCCTCGGCGTCCAGATGCCGCGGCCCTGATCTCGCGGACGCAACCCGACGCTGCGTCGCGGCTGGGGGGAGAGCGGCGGGATCGGCTGGACGCCGCGGCAGTCGGCCGTTGAAGTCCGCGAAGGCGAACTGCGTGCCGTTGTAGCCGCGACTTCAGTCGCATTTTCCACCGATTTCCACGACACCGGCCCCTCGCGTCCGTGCCCGGTGTCGTGACGTCCACGGCTCGATCGCTCGGCCGCTCCCGGTGGGGGCAGAACCCAACCTCAACCAGACACATCGATGTCCGACGGCAAGCCGTACGGCGGCGACCTCGACCAGCTTTGCATCAACACCATCCGCACGCTGTCGATGGACGCGGTGCAGAAGGCGAACTCCGGCCATCCGGGCACGCCCATGGCCCTGGCGCCGCTCGCCTACGTGATCTGGACGCGGCACCTGAAGCACAACCCCGCCGACCCGAAGTGGATCGACCGCGACCGCTTCATCCTGTCGGCGGGGCACGCCAGCATGCTGCTGTACTCCATGCTCTACCTGAGCGGCTACGGGCTGGAGCTGGACGACATCAAGAACTTCCGGCAGTGGGAGAGCAAGACCCCCGGCCACCCCGAATACGGCCTGACCCCCGGCGTGGAGACCACCACCGGGCCGCTGGGGCAGGGCTTCGCCAACGGCGTGGGGATGGCGATGGCCGAGGCGCACCTGGCCGCGCAATTCAACACGGGCGAGCACAAGCCGGTCGACCACTGGGTGTACGCCATCTGCAGCGACGGCGACCTGATGGAGGGGGTGGCGGCCGAGGCGGCGTCGGTGGCCGGGCACCTGAAGCTGGGCAAGCTCATCTACTTCTGGGACGACAACAAGATCACCATCGAGGGCAGCACGGACCTGGCCTTCACCGAAGACGTGCTCGGCCGCTTCGCCTCGTACGGCTGGCACACCGACAACGTCGAAGACGCCAACGACCTGGAGGCGATCGACGCCGCCATCCGCCGCGCCAAGGACGATCCGCGCCCGTCGATGATCGGCATCCGCTCGGTGATCGGCTTCGGCTCGCCGAACCGCGCGGGCACCGAGAAGGCGCACGGCGAGGCGCTGGGCGAAGAAGAGGTGAAGCTCACCAAGCAGGCGCTGGGCTGGCCCACCACCGACACCTTCTGGGTGCCGCGGGAGGCGCTCGACCACATGCGCCAGGCCGTGGACCGCGGCCGCCAGGCGCAGGGCGAGTGGCAGAAGCGCTACGACGCGTTCCGCGGCGCCCACCCCGACCTTGCCCGCCAGCTCGACGACGCGCTCAGCTTCCGACTGCCCGACGGCTGGGACGCCGAGATCCCCACCTGGGGGAAGGACGACAAGCCGCTGGCCACCCGCGCCGCTTCGGGGAAGACGCTGAACGCCATCGCCAAGAAGGTCCCCTGGCTGATGGGCGGCTCGGCCGACCTGGCGGGCTCCAACAACACGATGATCGACGGCGCCGACGACTACGACGCGGCGAACTACGCGGGGCGCAACCTGCACTTCGGCGTGCGCGAGCACTCGATGGGCTCGCTGATGAACGGGATGACGCTGCACGGCGGCGTGCGCGTGTACGGCGGCACCTTCCTGATCTTCAGCGACTACATGAAGCCGCCGATCCGGCTGGCGGCGCTGATGGAGCAGCCCACCCTCTACGTCTTCACCCACGACTCGGTGGGGCTGGGCGAGGACGGCCCCACGCACCAGCCGATCGAGCAGCTGGCCTCGCTCCGCGCCGTCCCCGGCCTGGTGGACCTGCGCCCCGGCGACGCCAACGAGACCGCCGAGGCATGGCGCTTCGCGATGGAGTACACGGAAGGGCCCATCTTCTTCTCCCTCACCCGCCAGGCGCTCCCCAACCTCGACCGCGACACGCTCGCCCCGGCCGCCGGGCTGCGGAAGGGCGCCTACGTGCTGGCCGAGGAGGAAGGCGAGCTGCGGGCGATCGTGATCGCCACCGGGAGCGAGCTGAGCGTGGCGGTGGAGGCGCGCGCCGCGCTGCAGGCCGAGGGGATCGGCACGCGGGTGGTGAGCATGCCGAGCTGGGCGCTCTTCTCGCGCCAGCCGCGGGAATACCGCGACCAGGTGCTCCCGCCGGCGGTGAAGGCGCGGGTGAGCATCGAGGCGGCGGCGACGATGGGATGGGAGCAGTGGGTGGGCGGCGAAGGGTGCGCCATCGGCATCTCGCACTTCGGCGCCTCGGCCCCGGCCAAGGAGATCTTCAAGCAGCTCGGCATCTCGGCCGAGAACGTGGTGGCGAAGGCCAAGGGCATCCTGGGCCTGGGCGACGGCAAGGGCGACGAGTCGGGCGAAGACGCCGCCGGCCCCGCGAAGCACGGGACGGACGAGAAGTAGGACGGATAAACAGGTGCGTGAGTGCGTGAGTGCGTGAGTGCGTGAGTGCGTGAGTGCGTGAGTGCGTGGGCTTCTGTGCTGGGGCCGACGTCCGCGCTCTCCGGCCGTTGAAGTCCGCGAAGGCGGACTGCGTACCGTTGTAGCCGCGACTTCAGTCGCATATTCCGCCGCCGACCCCTGCGTTTCGCGTCAGAGCCGTGCCCGCCGACGTCGCCTTGCGGCGCGTCGGGGCTGAGGCCGCACGGTGCCCTGACGCACTCACGCACTCGCGCACTCACGCACCTGTTGACGATCTCTGCGGGCACGCGCCGATCCCTCGCCATCGCCCGATCCTTGCAGGCACCCGGGACTCCATCTCCCAACCCGAAGGAAATCACCATGGCAACCGACAAGAACCCGCTGCACGGCCTGCACGCGCAGGGGCAGAGCGTGTGGCTCGACTACATCCGCCGCGGCATCATCGACAACGGCGAGCTGCAGGGGATGATCGGCGAGTACGACCTGCGCGGCGTCACCTCCAACCCGTCGATCTTCGAAGAGGCGATGGGGAAGAGCGACGACTACGACGACGAGCTGGAAGAGCTGGCCGCCGGCGGCGCCGAGGCCGGCGCGGCCTTCGAGCAGATGGCGGTGAAGGACATCCAGCGCACCTGCGACGTCTTCCGCCCCGTGTACGACGCGGCCGGCGGGCACGACGGCTTCGTGTCGCTCGAGGTCTCTCCGCTGCTGGCCGACGACGCCGAGCGGACGATGGACGAGGCGCGGAAGCTGTGGAAGCTGGTGGACCGGCCCAACCTGATGATCAAGGTGCCCGGCACCGAGGCCGGGATCCCCGCCGTGGAGCAGCTCCTTTCCGAGGGGCTCAACGTCAACATCACCCTCCTCTTCTCCATC
Source organism: Longimicrobium sp. (assembly GCA_036399995.1). GTDB lineage: Bacteria > Gemmatimonadota > Gemmatimonadetes > Longimicrobiales > Longimicrobiaceae > Longimicrobium. The sequence continues at coordinate 19,368 of DASWMA010000682.1, forward strand.
CGCAGCTACGAGGCGGTGATGGAGGCGTACCTGCGCGGGCTGGAGCGCCGCGCCGAGGCCGGCCAGCCGCTCGACCGCGTTGGCTCGGTGGCATCGTTCTTCGTCTCGCGCGTGGACGCGTCGGTCGACGCGGCGCTGGAGAAGATCGTGGCCGGGGGCGGGCCGAACGCCGAGCGGGCGAAGGCGGTGATGGGCCGCGCGGCCGTGGCCAACGCCAAGCTGGCGTACGAGCGCTTCACCCAGGTGTTCGCCGGCGCGCGCTGGGAGCGGCTGCGCGCGCAGGGCGCGCGCGTGCAGCGCCCCCTGTGGGCCAGCACCAGCACCAAGAACCCCGCCTACCGCGACGTGATCTACGTGGAGGAGCTGGTCGGGCCCGAGACGGTCAACACCGTGCCGCTGGCCACGCTCAAGGCCTTCGCCGACCACGGCGAGGTGCGCCGCACGGTGGACGCCGACCTCGACCGCGCCCGCTCCGATCTGGCCACCCTGAGCGAGCTGGGGATCAGCCTGGACGACGTGACCACGCAGCTCCAGGAAGAGGGCGTGGAGAAATTCGCGAAGTCGTTCCGTCAAATGATCCAGGCGGTGGGCGAAAAGCTGGCGCGGGTGGCGCAGGGGACCTGAACCAGGCCCGGCCCTCCCGCGGTTTTCGCCCCCCGTCCCTTACGCGACGGGGGGCGAAAATTTTTTCCTTGCGCTACGAGGGCTCGAACGGCATCATGATACGGTCATTTCGAGCAGGTGTTGTGTCTGGATGTCCAGCCGGGGCGGCGGCGTACGATTCGTACAACTCCGTAACTGGTTGGGACATCGCGCTGGGGCACCACTGCCTCGTTCGGGACCCGTCCGCCACATGCGCTGTCGGAAACGGGTGGAGCCCTGAACAGAGGGTAAGTGGTTCAGCAGCATCGGATTCGTGCCGTTCGGGACGTTTCCGAGACGATTTGGTACGTCCCTTGCTGCATCTGCTACGGAAAGAAGTTGCAGGAGTTCATTCGAAGGCTTTAAACAATCGCACGACTTCGTTCATCTACCAGACGTTCACGCCGCAGTCCACAGCAGCACCGAAGGCGCCAGGGCAGGTCCACGGGCTCGGTCGTTCGCATAACGCCCGAACAGATGATCGCCCGCACACGTGACGCCGGCTCAACCCGCCGCGCCCGTGGCCTGTCCGGCAGCACCGATTGGAGCCGGGCAATCGAGCAGTCCCTTCATGCGCCGGATTGGATGATGGCCGGGCGGTTCACCGCAGGACCCTTGGATGCGAGGGGCCCACACGTACTCGGATGAATGGCAGGACCCTTCGATGCGGACCGGCGGAACCCGCCGCGGCAACCGGGCCGGCTTCCCTCACGGGGAGCCGGCCCGGAGGCGTTTGAGGCACCGTCGGGCGTCACCACCGTGAGAGCTCGCACACTGGTTGGTGAGCCGCGGGATTCGCCCGGGCGGCAGGGCACCCGTCCGGTCGGCAAGGCATCCGTTCGGGCGGCAAGGCATCCGTCCGGGCGGCTGAAGCCACGAGCTACGACTACAGGAAGCCTCGCAAACTGCGCGAGGCTGCACGCCGGCAATCGCACAGGGTGCAATCTTCCAACCCGCTCATGATCTGGTGTTTTACCTCCCCCAGCAGTTTTGGGGGAGGTCGGAGAATCGCGGA
>DASWMA010000683.1:0-2962 GCA_036399995.1 Longimicrobium sp.
GAGGCCCCGGCGCCGCAGCGATGCGGCGCCGGGGCCGTTTTCATGCCCGATCCTTGATTCCAGGTCCGGCAAAGGACTTTTATCACACAGAGGCACAGAGACACAGAGAACTGCCCGTTATTCTCTGTGCCTCTGTGTGACATCCAGCGGTCCTGGATCCCACGACCGTTCATGCGGATCCCGTGTCAGCAGCGGATGCCGATCGGGCATCATCTCACCCGGACGCCGTCTCCTCCCCCTGGTGCTCTTCCGGCGCCACGAACGCGGCCACCGAGCGGATGCAGGCCAGCTTCTCGCCCCTGAAGGTCCACTGCTGCGACAGCATGGCGGCGTAGGGCGCGCCGTTCGCCACCCAGGTGCCGCTCTCTCGCGCCATGATCATCACCGTGTCGCCCTGCGCGGCGATGGCCAGCGGGGTGGGGCGCTGGTCGCGCAGCGTGCGGAAGTTGTGGCGCACGGCGGCCACCACCTCGTCGGCGCCGCTGGCGCGGCGAACCCACGGCACGCTGGGCGGCGCGGCGATCTCGAGCGTCACGTCGGCGCACAGGTGGCCGCGCACCTGGTCGTAGTCACCCGCCGCGATCGCGGCCACGATCTCACCCATCACCGCCAGGTGGCGCCGCTCCCCCGTTCGCCCCTTCGCGAGCGGGTCGCCGGCTTCGAACACCGGCCCCAGCGCCTCGGGCACCTCGGCGAGTGTAACCTCTCTCATGGCGTCTCCCGTGAGTTGCCGTTCTGCCGTCCAGAATGGTGGATGAATCACCATACGTTGAGGGGCTGGATCTGCGGAAGGATTTCGTACGCGGCCGCCACGACGCTCGGCACACGGCGAGGGGGCCGCGACCGCGATGGCGCTTCGCGCGAGCATCGGAGGGAAGGGAGGGACCGGAGAAAAGGCCGCACCCGCACGGAATGGTGCACGTCGGGCGGGGGCGCACTCTTTTGTTTCCGCGAAGCGGGTGCGGACGGCTCGTTCCGGATCTTGTAAGTCGTTGGCGGATGATGGTTTGATCCACCTCGACCCGGCCCGGGCAAGGTGGCATCGCACCTGCCTTCTGGTGGGCGAAACTCCGCATGAAGCCGTCTTTCCGAGCCGCCCCGCCGCAGGGGGCCGGCCTTCGTGCGTCGCATCCCCACCCGCCCCGAGAGAACCGGCCCATGTACCATCGTCTGAAGCGCCTCCCCATCGTCGTTGCCGCCGTCACCCTCACGGCGTGCGGCGGCGACCTGCTCGGGCCCGCCGGGGCGCGGCGCGCCGTGATCCCGCCGGCGCACGATCCCATCATCTTCGTGCACGGCTGGCACGGCACCGCCGGCACGTGGACCACCATGATCGGCCGCTTCAAGGCCGACGGGTGGACCGACGCGGAGCTGTCCAACTTCACCTACAACTCCGACCTGTCCAACGCCACCACCGCCAAGCTGCTGGCCGCCCGCATCGACTCTGTGCTCGCCGCCACCGGCGCCACCCGCGTGGACATCGTCACCCACAGCATGGGCGGGCTAAGCTCGCGCTATTACACGAAGAACCTGGGCGGCGGCGGCAAGGTCGACGCGTGGGTGTCGCTGGGCGGCCCCAACCACGGGACGCAGACGGCGTACGCCTGCTTCACCACCGCGTGCAAGGAGATGTACCCCGGCAGCACCTTCCTCAAGAGCCTGAACGCCACCGACGAGACCCCCGGCACGCCGCGCTACGCGACGTTCTGGTCGCCCTGCGACGAGGTGATCAACCCCGACAGCAGCGTGCCGCTGAGCGGCGCCTCCAACAACCAGACCGCGTGCCTCTCGCACAGCAACCTGCACCAGGACGCTACCGTCTACGGCAAGGTGCGCGACTGGGTGAAGTAACCGGCTCATCGAAGGATGGGGGGCGGGTCGTCCGGGCCGGGCGGCCCGCCCCTGTCAATTCCGGCGCTCCTCGCGCGTTAAAGATGAAGACCCTTCCGCACCGCCGCCCTTCCCGGAGCCCACATGCCGTACCCGCGCCGTTTCTCCCACCTCTCCGCCCTCCTCGTGCTCGCGGCGACCGTCGCGGCGTGCGACTCTCCCTCCGGCAGCGGAGGGGGCGACGACGGCCCGCGCTTCACCACGCCGCTGGCGCTGCCGGTGCTGGGGCTGGGCGCGGTGGACGAGCGCGCCACCAGCGAGCTGACGGTGAGCGGAGCCTGGGCGTACACGGGCACGCACCGCGACGCGCGCGCCACGGGCAACGTGATCAAGGTGTGGAACGTGTCGGGCGCCCAGCCGGTGCTGGTCGACTCGGTGATCGTCGCCGGCCCGCCCGCCCCCGCGCCGGGCCTCCGCTTCCACGAGGGGCACGGCGAGGGCGAAGAGGGTGAGCATGACCACGCCGCGGGCCCCGACCGCATCGGCGACCTGCAGGTGTCCGACGACGGCGCGCTGCTGGTGGCGGCCACCGAGGGCGGGCCGGGCTCGATCCTGGTCTACTCCCGCGCCAACCCCGCGAAGCCGACCCTGCTGGCGCGCTTCGCCAACGCCGACGTCGAGCCGGGGGTGCACACCGCCGAGGTGGCGCGGGTGAACGGGCGGCAGTACGCCTTCCTGTCGGTGGACCCGCGCGCGGCCACCGCCACGCCGGCGCGGCTGGTGATCGTGGACCTGCAGGACCCCGCGAACCCCGTGATGGTGATGTCGCGGGTGATGGGGCGCCCGATCCAGCACGACGTGTTCGTGCGCGACGGGATCCTGTTCACCGCGCTGTGGCACGACGGCGTGGGGATCTGGGACATCGGCGGCGGCGGGCGCGGCGGGAGCGTGGCCAACCCCGTGCTGATCTCGCGCCTCGAGACGGCGGGCGGGTACGTGCACAACGTGCTCTGGCTGCGCGACCCGCGGAACGGCGAGAAGCGTTGGCTGTTCGTGGGCGAAGAGCGCCCCACGCCCGAAGGCTACCGCGGCGACGTGCACGTGGTGGATGCGCGCGACCTGGCCACCCCGC
>DASWMA010000684.1:0-5364 GCA_036399995.1 Longimicrobium sp.
CGCCGCGGCAAGCTGGCCGTGGTGCACCCGGGCGGGCTGGCGGGCGCCCGCGCCGCGATGGACGCCGGGGCCGACGGGCTGGTGCACCTCTTCGTGGACCAGGCGCCCGACGCCGGGTTCGGCCGGCTGGTGGCCGGGCGCCGCGCCTTCGTGATCCCCACCCTCACGGTGATGATGAGCATCACCGGCACCGGCGGCGGCGCCCCGCTGGCCGACGACGCGCGCCTGGTGCCCTATCTCTCCCCCGCCGAGATGACGGTGCTGCGGCAGGGCTTCCCGCGCCGCTCCACCGCGCCGCCGGTGAGCTACGCGGCCGCCGAAGCGGCGGTGCGCCAGCTGCTGGCCGCCGGCGTTCCCATCCTGGCCGGCACCGACGCGGGGAACCCCGGCACCGCCCACGGCGCCGCCATGCACCGCGAACTGGAGCTGCTGGTGAAGGCGGGAATGACGCCGGCGCAGGCGCTGGCCGCCGCCACCAGCGCCCCCGCGCGCGCCTTCCGCCTGGCCGACCGCGGCCGCATCTCCGCCGGGCTGCGGGCCGACCTCCTTCTGGTGGAGGGCGATCCGTCCACCGACATCACCGCCACGCGTGCCATCGCCGGGGTGTGGAAGGGTGGCGTGCCGCTGGACCGCGCGCGCTACGCCGCCACGGTGGCCGCCGCGCGGACGGCGGCGGCACAGCCGGCGCCGAAGCTCGCCGGCGGGCTGGCCAGCGACTTCGAGGGCGGCACCCCCGCCGCGGCGTTCGGCGCCGGGTGGATGGTGACCGACGACGCCCGCGCCGGCGGCCGCTCCACCGGAGAGATGAAGGTGGTGGACGGCGGCGCCGCCGGTACGGCAAAGTCGCTCGCGATCACCGGCACGGTCAGCGACGCGCTTCCCTACGCCTGGGCCGGCGCCATGCTCTCCCCCGGCGCGCAGCCGATGCAGCCCGCCGACCTGTCCGCGGCGCGCGGGATCCACTTCTGGGCGCGTGGGGACGGCGGCACCTACCGGGTGATGGTGTTCTCGCAGGCGAAGGGGTTCATGCCGCTGCAGCAGACCTTCACCGCCGGGCCGGAGTGGACCGAGCACACCATCCCCTTCAGCGCCTTCGACGGGATCGACGGGCGTGACGTGATGGCGGTGATCTTCGCGGGCGGCCCACGCCCGGGCGCCTTCGCCTTCCAGGTGGACCAGGTGGGCTTCCGTTGAGCACTCCCCGGGAACGGGAGAACGACGGGGCGCGGGGAGAGATGCTTTCCCCGCGCCCCGTGGGCGCGGTATCGTTGGGGATGCCCACCAGCCTCCCCGCCGCCCCGCGCCGTTTCCGCCTGCTGCCGCCCGACGACGCGCAGGCCTGGCTGCCGTACGTGTGGCTGATCTACCTCCCGCCGCTGTTCGTGGCGCCGGCGACGAGCGGCAGCCTGTGGCAGTGGGCCGCCACGGCGGCCGCCCTCCCCGTGTTTCTCTGGGCGTACTTCCGCGCGTACTGGCTGAGCGGCCGGCGCGTGCTGCCGATGATCGCGCTGATCTGCGCGCTGGGGGTGGCGTTCGCGCCGTGGAACCAGGCGGCGCCCACCTTCTTCATCTACGCCGCGTCGTTCGCGGCGCGCGCGGGGCGTCCGCGCCAAGCGCTCCTGATCATCGGCGCGATCGTGGCGCTCAGCGCGGCGGCGGCGCTGGTGGCGCAGCACCCGGTGCAGTTCCTGGCGTTCGGCACGGTGTTCAGCGCGCTGGTGGGCGGCATCAACGTGCACGCGGCGCGGCTGGCCCGCACCAACGCGCGGCTGCGGCTGGCGCAGGACGAGGTGCGTCACCTGGCCGCCGTGGCCGAGCGCGAGCGCATCGCCCGCGACCTGCACGACGTGCTGGGGCACACGCTGTCGCTGATCGTGCTCAAGAGCCAGCTCGCGTCGAAGCTGGCCGAGCGCGACCCCGCCCGCGCCGCCGCCGAGATCCGCGACGTGGAGCAGGTGTCGCGCAAGGCGCTGGCCGAGGTGCGCGAGGCGATCCGCGGCTACCGCGGCACGCTGGATGACGAGGTGGCGCGTGCCCGCTCGCTGCTGCGCGCCGGCGGCGTCCACAGCGACGTCTCCAACGCGCTTCCCCCGGTGGACCGCGCCGCCGACGAGGCGCTGGCGCTGGCGCTGCGCGAGGCTGTGACCAACACCGTCCGCCACGCCCATGCCTCCACCTGCACCGTGCGCGTGTCGGCGGACGACGGGGTGGCCACGCTGGTGGTGGCGGACGACGGCCGGGGCGGGATCCGCGCGGAGGGGAACGGGTTGCGCGGGATGCGCGAGCGGGTGGAGGTGCTGGGCGGCAGCGTGGCCTGGGTGTGCCGCGGCGGCACCACCCTCACTGTCACCATCCCGCTCTCCCCTGCGGCCGCGCTGAACGGCGAAAGGGCGGGGGATGAGGAGCAGGGGATGAAGAACGCCGCGCCGGCGCTGTCCGCGGGAGGGGAGCGATGATCCGCGTGGTGATCGCCGAGGACCAGGCGATGGTGCTGGGCGCGCTGGCGGCGCTGCTCGACATCGAGAGCGACCTGGAGGTGGTGGCGCAGGCGCGCGACGGCCGCGAGGCGCTGGAGGTGGTGGCGTCCGCATCGCCCGACGTGCTGCTGACCGACATCGAGATGCCCGAGATGACCGGGCTGGAGGTGGCGGCCGAGATCGCGCGGCGGCGCCTGCCCACGCGGGTGATCATCCTGACCACCTTCGCGCGGGCCGGCTACCTGCGCCGCGCGCTGGACGCGGGCGCCAGCGGCTACCTGCTGAAGGACAGCCCCGCCGAAGACCTGGCCAACGCCGTGCGCCGCGTGCACGCCGGCGGCCGCGCGGTGGACCCCGAGCTGGCGCGCGAGGCGTGGACCGAGCGCGACCCGCTGAGCGACCGCGAGCGCCAGGTGCTGCGCCTGGCCGGCGAGGGCGCCACCAGCGCCGCCATCGCAGCGCGCCTCAGCCTGTCCGAGGGCACGGTCCGCAACTACCTCTCCGACGCCATCGCCAAGCTCGGCGCCGCCAACCGCATCGAGGCCGCCCGGGCGGCGCGCGAGAAGGGCTGGCTGTAGGGCGATCCCATGCCGGGACCAGAGTTCCGCGCCACCTCGATCTGCTTTGCTGGGCATTGCCGCTGCATGTGACTGGCCCCGTCCACCGGCGGCTGAAGTCGCAGCAACAACTACGGAAAGCCTCGCAAACTGCGCGAGGCTTCAACGGCGGGGGCGGCGTCCCTTCATCCACCCCGGTCGCGAGTAGCGATCAGGACGACCACAACCTTCTCGCGTGCACGGCCGATCTTGAAACCAGCGCTCCGGGAACGGCTCCAGCACGTCTACTGGATCGGCGGCGGGAGCGGCGCGGGGAAGTCCACCGTCGCGCGCCGCATCGCGGCCCGGCACGGCCTGCGGGTGTACGCGACCGACGACGTGATGGCGGATCACGCCGGCCGCAGCTCCCCCGAAGAGTGCCCGCTGCTGCACCGGTTCATGGCGATGGACATGGATGAGCGGTGGGTGAAGCGAAGCCCGCGAACCATGCTCGACACCTTCCACTGGTTCCGGGGCGAGGGCTTCGGCATGATCGTCGACGACCTCGTGCGCCTCCCGCGGGAGCCCGGGGTGATCGTCGAAGGATTCCGATTGCTGCCGCGGCTCGTTCAGCCCCTCCTTTCATCACCAACTCACGCCGTCTGGCTTCTCCCGACGCCCGGCTTCCGCCAGGCGGTGTTCGAGAGCCGCGGGGGAGCGGCGTCGGGTTTCGTCGCGAAGACCAGCGACCCGGAACGAGCCTTCCGCAACCTGCTCGAACGCGATGCGATGTTCACCGACACGCTCCGCGAGGAAACGGCGCGCCTGGAAGTGCCCGCCATCGACGTCGACGCCGGGATGACCGAGGACGATCTCGCCCGGCGCGTGACGGAGCTGTTCGGGCTCTGAGCCGCGCCGCCCCTTCCCGCATCCCCCCGCTCATCCGTCCCCGCCTTTGACACGCCGCCGCCCGCGCGGGTAGAATCCCCGGCTCACGCGCTCGCCCTCTATCTCTCGTATCGACCGGCAGATGACGTTGCCCCCGTCGTGCACCGTGGAGTTCCGTTCCCGCTACTCCGAAACGGACCAGATGGGGATCGTGTACCACGCCAACTACCTGCCGTGGTGCGAGATCGGCCGCACGGAGCTGATCCGCCGCCTCTGGCGCTCGTACGCCGACCTCGAGGCCGAGGGCGTGCTGCTGGCGGTGACCGAGGTGAACCTGCGCTACCACGCCTCGGCGAAGTACGACGACCTGATCCGCGTGGTCACGTCGCTGGTGCAGGTGCGCTCGCGCGGCGTGGGCTTCGAATACCAGATCCAGCGGGTGGAGGCGGATGGGTCCACCACCCGCCTGGCGAGCGCCCGCACCGACCTGATCGCCATCGACCGCGCGGGTGTGCCGGTGCGCATCCCGCCCCACGTGCTCGACGCCTTTCGCCACGGCAATCCCACGGAGCAGAGCGTATGACGGCAGGGGACAGGGTACAGGGGACAGGGAACAGCCAGCGGAACCGCGCCGGATCGCAGTTCCCCCCTTTCCCCTGCGGAGCGGGGGAGAGGGGCCGGGGGAGAGGTGGCCAACCCGCGGCCGCGAAGGCGTTTGCGTCAACGAGCGGTGTCGACATGCGAGTCCGCGAAGGCGGACTTCCCGAAGTTCCAGCACCGGGTTTCAACCCGGTGCGCAACCCGGTGTGGGGCGGGATCCGGCGCACGGTGCCGAGCGGACGTCGCGCCGCCCTCGCCGCCGCCGCGCTGCTCGGCCTCGCCCTCGCCGCCCTCGCCGCCCCCGCCGCCGCGCAGCACCGGCCGCTGGCCGGCCGCGACCTGGCCGCCGCCGCGCAGCTTCTGCAGCTGGAGGATCGCCGCGAGTACGACGCCGCCGCGCTCTCGGCCGCCGCGGCCAGCCCGAACGCCGAGGTGCGCCGCCGCGCCGTGCTTGCCATCGGCCGCATCGGCGACAAACGCGGCGCGGCGACGGTCGTCGAACGGCTGACGGAGGGCGACACCGCGGTGGCCGCTTCGGCCGCGTTCGCCCTGGGGCTGCTGCGTGACACCACCGCCGTCCCCGCGCTGATCGAGCTGCTGCGCCCCGCCGACGTCGCGCGCCGGCCCACGGTGATCGGCGAGGCGGCGCTGGCGCTGGGGAAGATGCCGACGGGGCGCGGAAAGCAGGCGGTGGAGACCTTCCTGGCCCACGCCCCGGCGAGCGGCCCGGGCGTGCAGCGCGCCGTGGGGCAGGCGTTGCTCGCCTACTGGCGCTTTCCGCGGCCGATGAACGTGAACGTGGCCACCCGCTGGTTCAGCTCCGCCGACCCCGAGGTGCGCTGGCGCGCCGCCTACGCGCTGTC
>DASWMA010000685.1:0-4726 GCA_036399995.1 Longimicrobium sp.
CCCGGCGACATACGGCCCCGCATCTGCTCGATGCGGGGCCGCGGGTCTGGGAGATGATCCCGGTACCGCTCCGGTTCCGGTCCCGCCCGGTTACAGCACGCGGGCGAACTCCGCCTCGTGTGCCAGCGCCACCAGCTCGCCTTTCTCCGTCTTCGCCGCGCCGCCGAGGTACTCGAACGCCGCGGAGGGAGTGGCGCGCGACAGGTCCAGGCCCTCGACCGACGCTCGGTCGGTCGCCAGGCGCATCAGGATGGCGTAGCGCGGATGCCCGGTCGCGGGGTCGATCTCGTGGCGGTAGCCCACCAGGTACAGCGAGTCGGCGGCGGGCGGCAGCACGCGGAAGACGTCGCACGCGAACGCCAGCAGGGTGCCGGAGCACAGGTCCTGGTAGCGCGCGCGAAGCTCGGGCCGGGTGTCGCCGCGCCGGCCCGGCACGTCGCCGGGGCCCGGCAGCTCCACGCCGATCCGCAGCGAGCCGTCCTCCTCGGGGCGGACCGTGGAGCGCACCTGCCCCGGCAGGCGGAAGCGCTCACGGTACGAGGCGAGCACCTCCACCCAGGCGTGCGGATCGCCGTCCAGCACGCGCCTGGCGAGGCGGGCGGCCCCGAGAGCCCGGGCCCAGGCATGGAACGCTTCCTCGTCGTCCGGCGACGGTGCGGGGCCGGGATCGGCCGCGTTCGCCCAGTCGATGCGCAGCGACGTGCCGGCCGCGAAGAGATGCGCGAGCGGCGATCCATCCACCCACCCCAGAGCGTCGCCGGCGAAGCGGAGCTCCGCATCGCCGCGCCGTGAGCGGCCGGGCGGCGGGCCCGCGACGAAGGTCACGCAGTCCGGGCACGCCGGGTCGGCGAGTGCGGCGGTGCGCGGCGTCTCCGCGCCAGCGCCGACGATCTTGAGATCGGGGAGGAAATCGCGGCTCATCCGGATTGTCCTTCGATGAACGTGGTCGCGGGGATCGCGGGGCGGGCGGGGGCACTGCGGAGACAATCCTACGCGGCATCTCGCCGGCGGGCAACGATGCCGTTCATCGGGCGATGCGGGGTGTCCCTACACGGGGTCGCGTGCGTCGGCCCGCGCGGCGATGCGGATGAGGGTGCGGCGGAACTCGGCGAAGTCGGGGAGGAAGCGGATCCCGGTGTCATCGAGCATTCGGGCCAGGGTGCGCGCGCCTTCGCCGCCGGCGATCAGCTCCACGCCCGCGGGAAGGTCGCGGCGGAGGGCGCGCAGCTCCTCGGTGAGCGTGGCGTCGTCGTGCGGAAGGACGGCGCTGAGCGCCACCACCCCGGCGCCCGTCCCCGCCGCCGCCGCCGCGATCTCGGCCGCCGGCAGGTCGGCGCCCAGGTACACCACGCGCCACCCCGCCGCCGTGGCCGACGCGGCGGCGAGCATGGCCCCCAGCTCGTGCGCCTGCCCCGCGGGGGTAGCGATCACCACCGTGTGCACCACGGACGCCGCCGCGCCCGCGTCGCTCACGATCGACAGCACGCGCCGCATCACCGCCGAGGCCAGGTGCTCGTGTGCCACGCCCACGCTGCGCGCGGCCCACGCCTCGCCCACCTGGCGCAGGAAGGGCACGGCCACGTGGTCGATGAAGGTGTCGGCGCCCAGCACCACCAGCGCACGCCGCAGCACCCGCTCCAGCGTGGTGCCGTCCAGCTCGCGCACGGCGGCGTGCGCGCGCTCGATCACGGTCGCCGCGGTGCCGTTCCCGGCGCCGGGCTCCTCGGGGGCCGCGGCGCGCTGGGCGTCGTCTTCGCGCGCCAGGCGCGCCAGCTCGCCGTCGCTGAGGGCCGCCACCTGGCCGATGCTGCGCCCCGCCCCCGTCACGCGCCGCAGCAGCCGCAGCCGCGACACGTCGGCGTCGGAGTACAGCCGCTGGCCCGCGCCCTCGCGCCGCGGGGGCGCCACCGCGGCGTAGCGCTTCTCCCACGCGCGCAGCACGTCGGGGCTCAACCCTGTGCGCTCGCTCACCACCCGGATCGGGTGTCGCGGCTCCTGGTCCGTCGCATCGCTCGACATGGCAGGTAACATCCTGCGATGTTCAATCTTTGTCAATGGTTGTGCTGGACGGAGGCGGGACGGGGAGGGTGGGGAGCCGGGGGTTGGAATCGGAAGGGGCCGTCGGGTCCGATCTCGAGAAGGGCGGATGAATCCGCAGCAACAACCACACGAAGTCCGCCTTCGCGGACTACCGGCGGCGGTGTGGGACGAGTTTCGTGCGCGGAGCCGGGCTTCGCTGGTTTGAGTGAGGAAGTCCACGGAGGTGGCGGCCTTGGCGGATCACAGGCCCCGCGCATCGTGATGGTGCGACCCCTCGTCGTTCATGAGCACAGGCATCACGGCTGGTGATGTCGGGGATCGATGATGGTGGGGCCGGCGGGGGATGTTCCGCGCGCGGCGGGTTTGCTACTCTACCGCTGTCCCAGGTTGTCCATCCATCGATCCGTGGTTTGATGATGAAGATGCGCGCGCGCCGGCTCCTTCCGATCGCCCTCGTCCTTTCCACCGTCGCCGTTCGGGCCGAGGCGCAGCGCGGCGCCTACGTGCCCGGCGCGGGGGACGACTGGCAGCGGCGCACGCCGGCGCAGGTGGGGATGGACTCGGCGCGGCTGCAGGCGGCGATCGCCTTCCACCTCCAGAACGAGAGCCGTGCCCCGCGCGACCTGCTGCAGGCGCACTACCAGACCTTCGGCCGCGAGCCGTTCGGCGAGGCGGTGGGCCCGTTCAGCACGCGCGGCGCGCCCACGGGGATCGTGGTCCGGCGCGGCTACGTGGTGGCGGAGTGGGGCGAGCCGCGGCGCGCGGACATGACCTTCAGCGTCACCAAGAGCTTCGTGTCCACCGTGGTGGGGCTGGCGTACGACCGGCGGATGATCCGCTCGCTCGACGACGCGGTGGCGCCATACATGGCGCCCGTGGTGCCGGTGGACGCCGGCCAGGCCACGCGCCCCGCGGCGGAGCGGATGGGGCGCGCCGGCGTGCTGGAGCCGTTCGAGACGCCGCACAACCGGCGCATCACCTGGGACCACCTGCTGCGCCAGACCAGCGACTGGGAGGGGACGCTGTGGGGCAAGCCCGAGTGGGCCGACCGCCCCAGCGGCGAGGCCGCCACCTGGGCCATGCGGCCGCGCAAGGACCCCGGCAGCGCGTACGAGTACAACGACGTGCGGGTGAACGCGCTGGCGCTGGCCGCGCTGCAGGTGTGGCGGCGGCCGCTGCCGCAGGTGCTGCGCGAGCTGGTGATGGACCCCATCGGCGCCAGCAACACCTGGCGCTGGACGGGCTACGAGACGAGCTGGGTGGAGATGGACGGCCAGGCGGTGCAGTCGGTGAGCGGCGGCGGGCACTGGGGCGGCGGGATGTTCATCAACGCGCGCGACATGGCCCGCTTCGGCCTGCTCACGCTGCGGCGCGGGCGCTGGGGCGACCGGCAGGTGCTGTCGGAGGAGTGGGTGCGCCGCGCGCTGACGCCCACCCCCGCGCAGCCGGACTACGGGTTCATGAACTGGTTCCTGAACACCGGCCGCAAGCGCCTTCCCAGCGCGCCGGAGAGCGCCTTCGTGCACCTGGGCAACGGCACCAACGCCATCTACGTGGACCCCCAGCACGACCTGGTGGTGGTGGTGCGCTGGATCGCGAACGACCAGCTCGACGGCTTCGTGCAGCGCGTGCTGGCGGCGACGACCGACGGCGCGCGCTGACGGCCGGGGTGAACGGGTGCGTGAGTGCGTGAGTGCGTGAGTGCGTGAGTGCGTGAGTGCGTGAGTGCGTGATACCGAATCCGCTCGATTCGTTGCTGCAAGAGATACTGCTGAAGTCTCACAAAGAGACACAGAGAACACAGAGAAACTGCCGCAGTTCTCTGTGTTCTCTGTGCCTCTGTGTGACACCCCAGCGAGGCCGGTTACGTCAACGATTCTTGCGGATTCGGTACGAGTGCGTGGGTGCGTCGGTCTCGGCTCGGACACCAGCGCACCCGCGCATCAACGCACCGGCTCGTTCGCCGTCACCGCCACGATCGGCAGATCCCGCTCGCGCGCCCACGCCTCCCACTCGGCCGCCGTGCGGCGCGCGAAGGCATCCTCCAGCGACGCACGGTCCAGCGGCACGTACAGCTCCGCCGCCAGCCGCTGCGTGAACCGCGGCTCCAGCGCGGCGATGGCGATCCATCCCTCCTTCGCCCGATACAGGCCATAGACCGGAGAGCCGCCGCCCAGCACGCCGCCGGGCGTGGTGAGGCCGTGCCGCAGCGGCGCCGCGAACTCCGCGGCCACTTCGGCGAGCGCAACGGTGGCGTGCCGGCCCGTGCCGTCGCGTCCGCGCGCCAGCAGCAGCGCCAGCGCGGTGCTCACTGCGCGCTCGGCGGCGGCGAGATCCGCCAGCAGCGTGCGCGGCAGGTCGGGCGCGGACAGCAGGCCGGCGGCGCCAGCGTAGGTCAGGTCGTGCCCCGGCCGGTCGTGGTCGGGCGGCGCGTAGCCGGTGAGCGCCACGTGGCAGAGCCGCGGATGGCGCGCGTGCAGCTCGGCCCACCCCAGCCCCAGCCGGTCCAGCGCCGAGGGACGGCTGGCGGTGACCAGCAGCTCCGCCTCCGCCAGCAGCGGCTCCAGTGCGGCTCGCCCGTCCTTTGCCTTCAGGTCGAGCGCCACCACCCGCTGCCCGGCCGCCAGCTCCGCGTACCACGCGGGGGTGAACGCCGCGAGCGGATCGCCCGCCGGCGGCTCCACCT
>DASWMA010000686.1:0-1639 GCA_036399995.1 Longimicrobium sp.
CCCGACGCGGCGCGCGGCGAGCCCAACGAAGCCACCGGCGGCGTGAACCTGACGCGCGTGGCCGCCGCCGGGCAGACGCTGGCGGCCGGCGCGCAGCGCGGCCAGCCCGGCTACACGGTGCAGGGGACCAACCTGCTGATCCGCCCCGCCGCGCGGGTGCAGCCGGGCGACAGCATCCGGCTGGAGCTGGCCTGGAACTTCAAGCTCCCGCAGGCCGGCGCCAGCGGCCGCATGGGACACGACTCCGAGAACCTCGTCCACATGGCCTACTGGTATCCCCAGATGGCGGTGTACGACGACGTGAACGGCTGGCACACCGACCCCTTCCTGGGCACCGCCGAGTTCTACGCCGACTTCGGCAACTACCGCTACGAGGTGGACGCGCCCGCCGGGTGGGTGGTGCTGGGCACCGGCGAGCTGACCAACGCCGCGCAGGCGCTGGCCGCGCCGGTGCTGGAGCGCTGGCGGCGGGCGATGCAGAGCGACACCCCCGTGCACGTGCTGACCGCGGCCGACCTGGCGGCGCGGCGCCCCGTGACCGGCGCCGCCACGGCCAACGCCCGCGTGCGCTGGAGCTTCCGCGCCGACAGCGTGCGCGACGTGGCGTTCAGCATGACGCGTGAGAGCCTGTGGGACGCGGCGCGCACCCCGGTGGGCGACCGCAACGGCGACGGGCGCGTGGACTACACCACCATCAACGCGCTCTACCGGCAGAACGCGCCCCGCTGGCGCCAGGCCGCGCGCTACGCGCAGCAGTCCATCACCCACCACTCGCGGTTCACCGGGCTCCCGTACCCGTATCCGCACATGACGGCGGTGGAGGGCGAGGGCATCATCGGCGGGGGGATGGAGTACCCGATGATGACGCTGATCGGCTCGTACACCCAGGCCCCCAGCGACACCGCGCTCTACAGCGTGATCAGCCACGAGCTGGGGCACATGTGGGTGCCGATGCTGGTGGGGACCGACGAGCGTCGCTTCGGCTGGATGGACGAGGGGACCACCGACTTCAACGAGAACGAGGCCAAGCGCGACTTCTACCCGGGGAGCGGCAACCCGCACCTGGTGGAGCAGCAGCAGTACATCAACCTGGCCCGCCGCGGGCTGGACGTGCGCGAGCTGACCTGGACCGACTACGTCACCCCGCCGGCGCTGGGGGGCTACGCCAGCTACACCAAGCCCGCCACGCTGCTGTACATGCTGCGCGGCCTGCTGGGCGAAGAGACCTTCCAGCGCGGCTACCGGCGCTACATCACCGGCTGGGCGTACAAGCACCCCAAGCCGTGGGACTTCTTCAACGCCTTCAACACCGCCGCGGGGCGTGACCTGGGGTGGTTCTGGTCGAGCTGGTACGACGAGGCGTGGACGCTGGACCAGGCGGTGACCGGCGTCACCACCGGCGCCGGGGGGACCACGATCACGGTGGAGGACCGCGGCAACGCGCCGATGCCGTCGCGGCTGGTGATCACGCGCCAGAACGGGCAGACGGAGCGCCGGGAGGTGCCGGTGGAGACCTGGCTTTCGGGCACGCGCACGGCCAACGTCACCCTGCCGGCCGGCGGCAGCCCGGTCACGCGCGTGGAGATCGACCCCGAGCAGTGGTTCCCGGACGTAGACCGCACGAACAACGTCTGGCCCA
>DASWMA010000687.1:0-4803 GCA_036399995.1 Longimicrobium sp.
CCAATGCGGGGGTACACGACGCAAATTCTTGCCAGCTATTCCTCAGAATCGAAGCGGAAACGAAATCGGCCGGAGTCTAAAGGCTCCGGCCGACCTACCGTTGGTGCCTCAGCGGCACTTCGCTTCAACGCTTTGGACTACCGTTATATTTCCCCAGTCGATGTCACGCAACCGAGCTACCCGACGCTTGCGCTTGTACCACCACCGAGACTCGAAGTGGTGCTGGAGTTTCGGCTCGAACCGATCACCCGCCAATGCATAAGGCGTGTTCCTGAGGCGTCTCAGCTCAACACAGCCGAAATGCTTTATATCTGATTCCCCTATGCTGTTTCCTGCGAGAATCACGCTTTCAACAGTAACGAAAGCGGGATGGTTCGGCCGCACTGCGGCCCATGCTTGGGCGACAGTTGCAACTGCCGTTACCGCCGCTACACCCACACCTATGGCGTTCCAGTTCATCGCGTCCTCGCAGTGTCGAACCGGATTTTAAGCTAATCTAATGTATGTGGAAAATCGTCTGATGGAAGGGGTAGCGGTCAGGGGTGGACGACCAACAAGCCGGCTTGACGCTTCAAACGCGGGCTATGGCTTTATCGACGGCGTGACGCAGCCTCGCTGAAGGTTTAGGCGAGGAAGTCCCGAACACCGGCCGCAGGGCTGGCCGCGCGAGGGGGGAGCGACTACATTCGCGGCCGTTGCCCTGGCTGCTGCGGTGTGACGTGCGGATGGGACGGGTGGCCCGCAGCAGCCAGGGCCCAAAAAGACGGCGAAACGGCCGGCTCCCCGATCGGGAGCCGGCCGTTTCGCGTCCACCGTCAGCCTGCCGGACGGCTACTCCGACGCGGCGCGGGAGAGGAGCGCGGCGAAGCGCGGGTCGGCGCGGAGCGGCGCCAGCATGGGCTCGCCCTCCACCTGGGCGCGGGTGGCGGCGCGGCGCTCCACGGCGCACCCCAGCGCCTCGAAGGCATCGTCGTGGTTCTTCGCCTGCGCCAGCGCGCGGGCCAGCGGCCAGCACACACCCGGCCCGTCGGGGCGCGCGGAGTGGGCGACGCGCAGCGCCGCCGCCGCGTGCCGCCAGCGCCGGGTGCGCAGGTACGCGTCGCCCTCGTACGAGGCCTGCGCGAAGGCGGTGTTCAGCATGCGCGTGGCCATGCGCGCCGCGCCGGGGTTGGCCGCCGAGTCGGCCTCCTGCCGGTGCAGCCGCGGCAGCGCCAGCTCGCCCACCAGCCGCCGCTGCGCCACCCCGGCCAGCGAGGTGCGCAGGTCGATCAGCAGCGTGGCGAGCACGGCGCGGAACTGGTCGAACGCCAGCGCGTCGGCGGCGCGGCGCTCGCGCTCGCGGCGCACCTCGGGCTCCATCGACAGCGCCGAGGCGCGCCGCTGCGCGGCCGACACGTCGCGCAGGCCCAGGAAGTCGCCCACCAGCCCGTGGTATTCGGCCCACGCTTCGTACGCCCGGCCGCCGCGCTCCAGCGCCGCGGCGTGCTCCAGGCCGGTGGTGTAAGTCGCGTCCAGCCACGCGGCGTCGCGCGGGGCGGTGCCCAGCGCCATGGTCTGCAGCTGCAGCCACTCCACCGCGCGTCCGGCCAGCTCGGCCGGGAGCCACTCGTGCCCGCCCTCGAAGCCGGTGAAGCGGTGCGGAAGGGCGGTGGAGCGGAGGAGGGTGTCGAGCCGCGCCATCTCGTCGAGGTTGTAATCGGTGCTCCCGGCCGCGCTCCAGAAGGGGAAGGGGCGGAGCTGGCGCACCTGCGGCAGCCACACCTCGGGCGCCTGCGGCAGGCCCGCGCCCACGCCGATGATCCCCGCCACGCTGCCACGCCCCAGCCGGTGGGGGAGCGCCCACGCGTAGCGCGCCGTTCCCGAGAACCCCGCGAAGTAGATGCGCGTGCTGTCGGCCCCGTAGCGGTCGAGCGCGTCGGCCACGATGGCGGCGACCGCGCGGTCGTTGGCGGCGAGCGCCGAGTCGGTCTCGCTGATGGTGTTCCACGAGCTCGCCACGATCCACCCGTTGCGCTCGGCGGCGGCGCGGAAGCGCTCCATGGGGACGGTGGCCTGCCCGCGCGGGTCCATCAGCACCAGCAGCGGCCGGCGCTCGCCGGGCGCCGCGCGCGTGGGCAGGTACAGGGCGTAGCTCTGCCCCGCGTCGCTGGCCGAGACCACGCGCTCCACCACCGCGCCGCGAGCGGGGTTTGGCGCCTGCGCCGCCACCGGGGCGGCGGGGAGAACGACGGCGAGCAGCGCGGCTGCGCGGGCGAGTGTGCGCATGATGGCGAGACGGTGCGGAGTACCCGTCGGCCCGCCCGGGATGACGTGGCGGAGCCGTTACGGGGGCGTGATGCAAGTGTCGGGCAGCGGAGAAAGCGGAGGAACGGCGGGAGGTCGGGGGACGCAGGGCGGTCGGCAAGAGTGGTCGACGATGGTGGTGCGCTCCGGCGGCGCG
Source organism: Longimicrobium sp. (assembly GCA_036399995.1). GTDB lineage: Bacteria > Gemmatimonadota > Gemmatimonadetes > Longimicrobiales > Longimicrobiaceae > Longimicrobium. Next base: position 2,441 of record DASWMA010000687.1, read on the forward strand.
GCGGGCCCTCTCCCCGCGCTCGGCTTCGCCCGCGCTGCCCCTCCCCCAAAAACTGCCTGGGGGAGGGGCGGGCGGCGCGGCCTGCGGGCGCTGGCCCACGGTTGGAGACGGGGTGCCGGATGGGTGAGCCGACGCTGCCGGAGCGCAGTCCGCGAAGGCGGACTTCCCGAAGTTCCAGCCGCCGGTTTCAACCGGCGGATGGCGGCGGACCGATGGAAATTCCGCCGGCGAATCGCGCCTCTTCGGAGTCGTCTGCGTGAGGGATGCGCGCCCGGAGGGCCGGGACGGCGGCGGCGCGTGCGCGGATGCCGAGGATCCGCACGGATGCGGGGCGCCGCCGGTGGCCCGGCGCGGTTGGCAACGGCGGTATCGTTGCCTACCGCGCGCGCAGCCCGGTTTGGCGCCCCGGCGCCAAACACGCCCCAAACCCGCAGTTCCAACGCTGTAGAAGCAGGCGGCAACGAAAGAGCCGGTCCCGAAGCTCGGGGCCGGCTCTTTCGATCAACCGTCCGTCCGCGTGGACGAAGGAACGATCAGCTCTGCTGGTGGGCGCGGCCCGACTGCACCAGCCGCTGCCGCGCGGTGTTGCCCGGCACGGCGATGTGAGTGGCCGGGTCGTACTCCTTGCCCACCGCCGGGCTCCCCTGCGGCACCCAGACCTGGGTGACGGTGTGGCTGTACCCCTGCGGGATGTAGCGCACGTAGTAGCCGTCGGGGTGCAGGCTCCAGCGGCCGCTGGGAACCGCGCGGCTCCCCTCGCCCAGCGGGGCCATCCCCGCCAGCACCGCCACCCGCTCCATCTGCTGGAAGCTGGTGCCCGGGGTGGTCAGCATCTGGCGAAGCTGCGCCTCGGCCTGGATGATCTGCTTGATCAGCGGCGGAACGCGCTCGGTGGCCGCGTCGAGCGCCGGGCCGGGGACGAAGTCGAGCGCGGTGCGGTTCAGCGACGCCAGCTGCCGGGGGGTGAGCAGCCGCTGCGCGGTCGCCTTGTGCTCGGTGGACAGGTCCTCGAACTTGGCGCGCGCGATGATCGCCCACAGCAGCGTCTGCACCTGCTGCTGGTGGATCTCGGGGTGGTTCACCGAGTTGCGCAGGATGGTGGTCACCGCGTCTTCGGCCGGCCCCTTGGTGGGGGCGTAGATGTACCCGTCGCCGCCGCCGGGGCCGTGCGTGCCGGCCTTCAGGCAGTAGCTCTGGGTGTGCATCTCGTAGTACCCCGGCTGCAGCACGAACCCGCCGTTGGGAGTGCGCTGCAGCTGCAGCATGCTGCGCTTGCTCTCGCGCGGGGTGAAGTTGTCGAGCGAATCCACCGCCCACCGGGCATCCGGCAGGGAGGTGGTGATGGGCGGGTCACCGCGGAGGACGGCGTCCACGTTCAGGCGGCCCGCGGCGCGGCCAACGGCGCGACCCAGGCCGCCGAGCTGTGCGTCGGCCGGCACGGCCAGGGTGCTCACCAGCGCCCCCGCGGACAGCAGGGCAAAGGTTCGGCGGGTGATGGATGCGGACATCGGGGTCCTCGTGTTTCTGGAGGGACTGCAGGGAGGTTCGGGCCACGCAAACACGCGTAGCCGAACGAAGTTAGCCGTGTTTCGCGGGCGACGCCAGCCCGGAGCGCCCGCTCCGGAAGCGTTGCGCGGCGGGGGCTTCTCCCCCGCCGCTACAGGTCGCCTTGCATCACCCGCGGCAGCCCGGCCACGCTTGCGGCGTACAGATACGCGAATGCGCCCACGCGTGTTTCATCCGCCATCGCCACCTCCACACCCCGACGCACGTAGCCGTCGCCCTCGTAGGCGTCCAGCTCGGCGATCAGCCGGTCCGCCGCGTCCGGGTGCAGCTCGAAGAGGTCGCCGGTCACGCACTCGTCCGGCGCCTCGCCGGGGACGATGGCCGTGTACCCGCCCACCGCGTACAGCCGGGCGCAGACGGTGCCGCGCCCCAGCCAGCGCGAGTGCCGGTGCAGCAGCGCCGCCATCGGGTTCCGCTGGCCATGGCGGAGGGTGCCGTAGACGAACAGCCGCGGGGGCGCGTCCGGTGCCGGAGCGCCCGCCGCGGCGGTGGGGTGCTGCGCGGACGTGTCCATCACCGGCCCGTCAGCGCTCCTCGTGGCGGAGGGCGCCGTGCTTGTAGATGATCATCGGGCCGATCAGCCCGGCTTCCACGCCGGTGGCGGCGCCGGTGTGCGAGTGGTACAGCCAGAGCACCGACCCGTGGTCTTCGGGGCGCGGGCCGGCGGACGACGGGACGGCCCAGGTGTACACGTGCGTGCCGCCGGGCGCCACGGGGGGCACGTCGCCGTCGGCACCCAGCCCGGCCGCGGGCGACGCGGTGCGCACCGAGAGCGAGTTCTGGCGCGTGTCGCCGGG
>DASWMA010000688.1:0-3756 GCA_036399995.1 Longimicrobium sp.
CGAGTGCGTCGGCCCCACGCCGGGTCGACGCACTCGCGCACTCACGCACCTGTTTTCCTTCCGTACCCCCGTACCTCCGTACCCTCGCACCTGGTCAGAACATGTCGCTCGACCCGAAGCTGAACCCGCCGCTTCCCTTCCCCTTGTTCGGCCGCTCGGGCTTGGCGCGCGAGTAGGTGCCGGTGTCGGCGCGCGAGATGCGGCGGTGCGCGGCCAGCCCCTCCAGCAGCAGCTCGGCGGCGGCCACCGTCATCCCCATGTCGTCCTTGTCGAACATCTCGGCCTCTTCCAGCGCGTTCACCAGGCCGGGCACGCCCTGCAGGCCGCTGAGGCACGCCTCGGCGCTTGCGCCGTCGCTGATCTGCAGCACGCCGCCGCGGTCGAAGTGCTCGATCACGGTGTCCATCTGGTCCACGTCCCAGGTGCGGTCGAACACGTCGCGCGCGCTCGCGGCGAGCAGGGCGCGGGCGAGGGTGGCGGCGCCCTGCAGCTCGCCCTCGTACTCCAGCTCCATCTTGCCGGTGATGGAGGGGAGCGCGGCGTACACGTCGGCCACGCGGGGAACGATGCGCCCCTCGCCGGCCACCAGCGCGCGCCGCTCGGCGTTCGACACCGCCGTCTCCATCACCGAGATCGGCATCCGCTGGCTGACGCCGCTGCGCTTGTCGACACGCTTGTCGTCGCGTGCCAGGAACGCGACCCGCTCCACCAGCTCGGCGATGAACGGCGGCACCTGGATCGGCAGCCCGTCGCGCGCGGTCCACGCCTCCTGCGCGGTGATCGCCATCCCCTCTTCGGGGGTCTTCGGGTAGTGCGTCTGGATCTCGGCGCCGATGCGGTCCTTGAGCGGGGTGATGATCTTGCCGCGGGCCGTGTAGTCCTCCGGGTTGGCGCTGAACACCATCATCACGTCCAGCGGCAGGCGCACGGGAAAGCCCTTGATCTGCACGTCCCCTTCCTGCAGGACGTTGAAGAGCCCCACCTGCACCTTCCCCGACAGGTCCGGCAGCTCGTTGATGGCGAAGATCCCGCGGTTGGCGCGCGGCATCAGCCCGAAGTTGATGGTGAGCTCGTCGGACAGGAGGTGCCCGCCGCGCGCCGCGCGGATCGGGTCCATGTCGCCGATCAGGTCGGCCACGGTCACGTCGGGGGTGGCCAGCTTCTCCACGTAGCGCCGGTCGCGCGGCACCCACTCGATGGGCGTGTCGTCGCCGTGCTCCAGCACCTGCAGCTTGCCGTAGCGCGAGATGGGGGTGAACGGGTCGTCGTTCACCTCGCTCCCGGCGATGGCGGGGATCTCGGCGTCGAGCAGCTCCACCAGCTGGCGCAGGATGCGGCTCTTGGCCTGCCCGCGCAGCCCCAGGAGGATGAAGTTCTGGCGCGCCAGCACGGCATTGACGATGGCGGGCACCACGGTGTCTTCGTAGCCCACCACGCCGGGAAAGAGCGGCTGCCCGCAGCGCAGCCGCTCGATCAGGTTCTCGCGCAGCTCCTGCTTCACGCTGCGCGTCTGGTAGCCGCTCTCGCGGAGGTCTCCGAGGGTGGCGGGACGATGGGCCATGCGCGTTCCTTCGGTCGGGCTGCGGGGGTGTGCCGTCAGGGGACGATCAATCAAAGGTGCGCGCGCCGGCGCCGCGGCGGTAGTGGGCGGCAGCCCGGGCCGTGCCGCCGAGCTCACCCAGGCTGGTCGATTCACCTGGGCGGTCCATTCACCGAGGGCGCTCGATACACCCAGGCCGATCGATTACCCAGGCCGGTCGATTCGGGCCGCCGGTTCGAGCGGAGCTGCCGGGTTCTTCCGGGGGCCGAGTTTGGCCGGGCGGTTGAAACCGCGGCAACGACTACACGAAGTCCGCCTTCGCGGACTACAGAGCCCGCCGTATTCCGAGATCCGGGAGCGCGGAACGAGCTTGGGAGAGGGCGGGAGTGCGGGGATTCGCTCCGGAACGACGCACTCACGCACTCACGCACTCACGCACCCACGCACCTGTTCAGCCGTCGTCCTCGGGGACGACGATCGCCACGCCGTCGGGGTGCCGCTCCATGCGCGGGGTGATCGCCGGCACCGGCGCGTCCTGCAGCCAGGCGCGGATCTGCTCCCACGACGCGTATCGGGCCAGGCGCCGCAGGGTGTGCACGGTGGGCGGCAGCAGCTTCATCTCCCCGGTCTCGAAGCGCTGGACGGCTTCGGCCGGGCGCAGCCACAGCGCGTCGGTCATCTCCATCTCGTGCACCACGCACTCGGCGCCGGCGGGTGCGTGCGCGGCGAAGAAGCGGGTGTCGTAGCGCCGCGGCTCGGGGAGCGGGGTGATCCAGTGGGCGATGTAGATCAGGTCGCCGCCGCTCAGGCACAGGCCGTTGCCCACCAGCACGCTCCGCAGCCCCACCACGTCGTTCAGCAGCGCGCGGCGGGCCACCTCCAGCCCCTCGCCGGGGTCGCGGGGCTGGGTGGACTCCGGGTCGGGTCGGGCCAGGAAGATCCCAGTCTCTTCGAACGCCTCGCGGATGGCGGCGGCCACGTAGCCCAGCGCCTCGCCCGCGTCGACCAGCCCCAGGCGCAGCGCCCACTCGCCCGGCGTGGGCCCCTCGAGGCGCTCCAGCAGGTCGGCGTCGCGGTCGCCCTCGTCCACCACGCCGCCGGGAAAGACCCAGGCGCCGGCCGCGAACCCGCTGCGCCGGTGCCGCCGCAGCAGCAGCGCCTCGGGGCCGCCCTGGGCGTCGCGCAGCAGCACCACGGTGGAGGCGGGGCGCGCCTCCACCGGCTGCAGCGACGAGTCGTCCACCTTGTCGGCGAACCCCGCCGGGAGCGCCTCGGTGGGGATCACGAACCGGTTGGGGTCGTCGGTGGCGCGGCGCGCGGCGCTGGCCGCCGACTGCGGGCGTGGGTCGGTCACGTGGGGCCGCCGTTGTGCGAATGCGGGATGTTCCTGGGATGCTTCACCTTAGCGACCCCGCTCCCTCCGGGCAATCGCAACGCAGAATGTCCCGCGATCCAGAGCCGCGCAAACGCGTCCGCGCAAGCGATGCGCGTGGCCGGAGAGGGCCGTTCGGTGATGTCCCGCGCCCGGAAACGGGGGTGGCTCTGGCCGGCGTCTTTCGCCTCCGCTTCCCACAACTCCTCCGCACGAAAGGCTTGCATGCTGGTGAAACGTTCGCGCTCGCTGGCCACCCAGATCATCACTGGCTCGAAGGGGTGCTGGACCACAACGAGCTGGTGAACGAGGCCACCGTCACCTCGGTTCAGGTCAACCAGGGGGCCGCCCAGCGGCGTGCGGCTGGAGCCGCTCGACATCTGACCGATTCGTCCGCACGGACGCGAGAGAGGACGCCGGGGAAGCTCCCTGGCGTCCTCTTTCGCACTGTACCCTCACCAGCCCTGGGCTACGGGCGGAACCGCAGCGACAGCTGGAACAGCCAGTCGTTCTGGTCCTGCCGTGTGGCGCCGATGGCGCGCACCGGGAGGTTGCCGGCCACAAAGCGGCTGGGGAGCCAGCGCGCCTCGGCGGCCACCCCCACGGGCCCGTCGTCGGCGCCGGCCAGCCCCACGCCGAAGTCGCCGGTGAAGTCGGTGACGGAGCCGCGCTGCTCCACCAGGTCGAAGCGGTAGCGCTTGGCCCCCGCGCCCAGCCGCAGCGTGGGGCGCACGCCCACTCGCCCCACGCGCGGCGCCAGGATCACCCCGGCCGTGGGGATCAGCAGCGAGGTGCCGGTGGAGGCGCCGTTCACCGGGCTCGACACCATCACCCCGCTCAGGTT
>DASWMA010000689.1:0-4399 GCA_036399995.1 Longimicrobium sp.
GAGCGGCTGCCGGGGGTGGAGCTGCACAACCTGTACGGCCCCACCGAGGCGGCGGTCGACGTCACCCTCTGGCGTTTCCCCGCGGACGGGACGGCGGATCGCGTCTCCATCGGGCGGCCGGTGCCGAACACCCGGATCTACCTCCTGGACGGGGCGGGCGAGCCGGTGCCGGTGGGTGTCGCGGGCGAGCTGCACATCGGCGGCGTGCAGGTGGCGCGCGGCTACCTGGGGCGCGCGGAGCTGACGGCGGAGAAGTTCGTGGCCGATCCGTTCTCGGCCGAACCCGGCGCGCGGCTGTACCGTACCGGCGACCGGGCGCGGTGGCTGGCGGACGGGACGATCGAGTACCTGGGGCGGATCGACTTCCAGGTGAAGGTCCGCGGCTTCCGGATCGAGCTGGGCGAGATCGAGGCGCGGCTCAGGGAGCATGCGGAGGTGCGCGATGCGGCGGTGCTGGCCCGCGAGGACGCGCCCGGAGACCGCCGGCTGGTGGCGTACGTCGCAGGCCCGGACTCGGTCGCGGCCGACGCGCTGCGGGCACACCTGTCGGAGCGCCTGCCGGAGTACATGGTGCCGGCGGCGTACGTGCGGCTGGAGGTGCTGCCGCTGACGGCGAACGGGAAGCTCGACCGCAAGGCGCTCCCCGCCCCGGAAGGGGATGCCTATGCCGGGCGCGAGTACGCGGCGCCGGTGGGGGAGACGGAAGAGGCGCTGGCGGAGATCTGGGCGGAGCTGCTGCGGGTGGAGCGGGTGGGCCGCCACGACAGCTTCTTCGACCTGGGGGGACACTCCCTGCTGGCGGTGCAGGTCGTCTCGCGGGTGCGGCAGGTGATGGAGGTCGAGCTTTCGCTCGGTGCCGTGTTCGAGCATCCCGAGCTCTCCGCGCTCGCCGGACAGATCCTGCGCCTGCAGCTCGCCCGGTTCGATCCCGAGATCCTCGCGCAGCTCGCGCAGCTCGTGCGCGAGCCCGGCGTGGAGGGCGCTCCGTCGATGGAGGATGCCGGCTGAGGTCGATGGAGGATGCCGGCTGAGAACGTCTCGTATTTGGCGGGTGCGGTGTCACCGGAGCGGGTGAGGACCCGCCCGGCCCGGTGCGCCCGCCCGTTCGGCGGGTGCAACGCTATCTACCCTGGCTCCAAGTGTTGTGCTCGATAACCTGAATCTTTCCCAAGCCGAGCTCCTGGCGCTCCTCAAGGTGGCCCGGGCCAGCGCTCCCATGCAGGCCCCGGCCACGCTGTCGCCGATCGAGCCGGCGGACCGGAGCGGACCGCTGCCGCTGTCATTCGCGCAGCAGCGGCTCTGGTTCGTGGAGCAGATGGGGAACACGGGTGCGGCCTACCACATCCCCACGCGGCTGCGGCTGAAGGGGCGGCTGCACCGCGAGGCGCTGACCGGCGCGCTCGACCGCATCGTGGCGCGGCACGAGGCGCTCCGCACGGTCTTCCACGCGGTGGACGGGAAGCCGGCGCAGCGCATCGTCCCGGTGGAGGAGAGCCGCTTCCGCCTGGTCGAACACGACGCGGGGGGGAGCGCGGCGCCCGAGCTGGAGCTGCGCCGGCTGGTGGCGGAGGAGACCGATGCGCCGTTCGACCTGGAGCGGGGCCCGCTGGTGCGCGGGCGCCTGGTCCGCATGGCCGACGACGACCACGTGCTGCTGGTCACCATGCACCACATCGTCAGTGACGGGTGGAGCATGGGGGTGTTCACCCGCGAGCTGGGCGAGCTCTACGGCGCCTTCGGGCGCGGCGAGCCCGACCCGCTTCCGCCGCTGGCCGTGCAGTACGCCGACTACGCGGCGTGGCAGCGGACGTGGGTGGAGGGCGAGGTGCTGCAGGCGCAGGCGGAGTACTGGAAGACCACGCTGGGCGGCGCGTCCGGGCTGCTGGAGCTGCCCGCCGACCGTGCGCGCCCCGCGCGGCAGGACTACGCCGGCGACAGCGTGGCGGTGGAGCTGGACCGGGAGCTGAGCGCCGGGCTCAAGGCGCTCTCGCAGCGGCATGGCACCACGCTGTTCATGACGCTCCTGGCCGCGTGGGCCACCGTGCTGACCCGGCTGGTGGGGCGGGACGACGTGGTGATCGGCACCCCCACGGCCGGGCGCGGGCGGCGGGAGATCGAGGGGCTGATCGGCTTCTTCATCAACACCCTGGCGATCCGGGTGGACGTCTCGGGCGCGCCCACGGTGGCGGAGCTGCTGGAGCGGGTGAAGGAGCGGGCGCTGGGGGCGCAGAATCACCAGGACATCCCCTTCGAGCAGGTGGTGGAGCTGGTGCAGCCGGTGCGCAGCCTGGCCCACACGCCGCTCTTCCAGGCGATGTTCGCGTGGCAGAACGCCCCCGGCGGCGGCGCCGTGCTCCCCGGCCTCACCCTCGCGCCGTTTGCGCCGGCCGAGCCGTCGGCCCGCCCGCACGCGGGGCCGGCCGAGCCGGCACCGTCCGCGCGGGCGGCGGCGAAGGTCGACCTGTCGCTCGTGCTCTCGGAGCGCGGCGGGAGGATCGTGGGGAACGTGACGTACGCCGCCGCGCTCCTGGAGCGGGAGACGGTGGAGCGCTGGGTGGGCTACCTCCGCCGCGTGCTGCAGGAGATCGTCGCCGACGCGAACCGGCGGATGGACCGGCTGGAGATCGTCCCCGAGGACGAGCGCCGCCGGATGGTGGAGGAGTGGAACGCCACGCAGGCGAGCGACCCGGGCGAGTCGACCGTGCACGCGCTCTTCGAGGCGCAGGTCGAGCGCGCGCCCCACGCGGAGGCGGTCGTCTGCGAGGGAGATCGTCTCACCTACGCGGAGCTGGACGCGGCCGCCAACCGGCTGGCGCGGCGGCTCCGCGTGGCCGGCGTGGGCCCCGAGGCGCGCGTGGGAGTGATGCTGGAGCGCTCGGCCGAGCTGGTGGTGGCGCTGCTGGCGGTGCTGAAGGCCGGCGGGGCGTACCTCCCGCTCGACCCGGCGCTCCCCGCCGCCCGCCGCGCCGCGCTGGCGGCCGACGCGGGCGCCGCCGTGCTGGTGACGCGCGAGCCGGCGCTGGAAGGCTTCGCCGGAAGAATCGTCTCCCCGGCGGAGGCGGACGGGGAGGACGGGGCCGGCCTCGGGCTCGACGTCCCGGCCGCCGCGCTGGCGTACGTGATCTACACCTCCGGCTCCACCGGCACGCCCAAGGGCGTGGGCGTGGCGCACGCGCAGGCCGCCGCGCACTGCCGCGCGGCGGCGGCGGCGTACGGGCTGACGCCGGCCGACCGGGTGCTCCAGTTCGCCGCGGTGGGCTTCGACGTGTCGGTGGAGCAGATGCTGGCCCCGCTCTCGGCCGGCGCGTGCGTCGTCATGCGCGGGAGCGAGGTGCCCACCCCGCTGGAGCTGGCGCGGCGGGCGGCGGCGCAGGGGCTCACCGTGATCAACCTCCCCACCGCGTACTGGCACCCGCTGGCGGCGGACCGCGACGCGCTGGAGCTGCTCGCCCCTTCCGTGCGGCTGGTGATCGCCGGCGGCGAGGCGATGAGCGCGGCGGCGGCGCGCGAGTGGGCGTCCGGCCCGGCGTCCGGCGTCCGCCTGCTGAACGGCTACGGGCCCACCGAGACGGTGGTCACCTGCACGGCGTACGACGTCGCGGCCGCGCTCCCGGCGGGGGCCGTGTACGTCCCGGTGGGCCGCCCCCTGGGCGGGCGGACGGCGTACGTGCTCGACGGGCGGGGCGAGCCGGCGCCGCTGGGCGTTCCCGGCGAGCTGTGCATCGGCGGGGTGCTGGCGCGCGGCTACCTGGGCCGGCCGGCGGCGACCGCGCGGGCGTTCGTCCCCGATCCGTTCTCGGCCACGCCGGGCGCGCGGATGTACCGCACCGGCGACCGCGCCCGCTGGCTGGCGGCGGGCGAGCTGGAGTTCGTGGGGCGCAACGACTTGCAGGTGAAGGTGCGCGGCTTCCGCATCGAGCCGGGCGAGATCGAGGCGCGGCTGGCCGAGCACCCCCAGGTGCGGGAGTCGGTGGTGCTCGCGCGCGAGGACGCGCCGGGCGAGAAGCGGCTGGTGGCGTACGTGGTCGGCGAGGCCGCGGCGGACGTTCTCCGGGCGCATCTCGCCGGACGCCTGCCGGAGTACATGGTGCCGTCGGCGTTCGTGCGGCTGGAGGCGCTTCCGCTGACCCCGAACGGCAAGCTGGACCGCCGGGCGCTCCCCGCCCCGGACGCCCCCGCGGCGCGTGCGTACGAGGCGCCGGTGGGGGAGACGGAGGAAGCGCTGGCGGAGATCTGGGCCGAGGTGCTGGGCGTGGAGCGAGCGGGGCGCCGCGACAACTTCTTCGAGCTGGGTGGCCACTCGCTGCTGGCCGTGCGGGTGATCTCGCGTGTGCGGCAGGTGGTGGGTGCCGAGGTGGCGCTCGCCGACCTCTTCGAGCGCCCGGTGCTGGCGGATCTC
>DASWMA010000690.1:0-2103 GCA_036399995.1 Longimicrobium sp.
CCGGCCATCCTGGGCGTGCTGCGCGAGCTGGACCTGATCAGCGAGGACGACTTCGGCGCGCTGCACTCCTTCGCCTATCCCGAGGTGGTGAACACCCGCGGCGAGGTGGTGGGCCAGCTTCGCCCGGCCATCCGCCTGCAGACGCCGGATGCCTGAGGCGATGGCCCCGCCGCGCCGCGCGCTGCTGCGCGTGGCCGCGGCGCTGGGAACGCGCGACGCGGGGCTCGTCCGCGCCGCGCTGACGGACGCGGCACGGGTGGCGGACGCGACCGCGGTGGAGGAGGTGATCCTCCAGTCGCACCTCTTCATCGGCTTTCCCGACGCGCTGAACGCGCTGGCCACGTGGCGCGAGGTATCCGGACGCCCCCCGCCGCCGCCCTCGGGCGAGACGGCGGCGGAGTGGGAGAGCAGGGGCGAGCGGGTGTGCGAGGCGGTGTACGGGCGCAACTACGGAAAGCTGCGCGACAACGTGCGCGGGCTGCACCCCGACTTCGAGGGGTGGATGGTGATGGGCGGCTACGGGCGGGTGATCGGCCGGCCGGGGCTGGAGCTGGCCACGCGCGAGCTGTGCGTCGCGGCGCTGCTGGCGGTCTGGAACGTGCCACGCCAGTTGCACAGCCACCTGCGCGGCGCGCTGAACGCCGGCGCGGCGGTGGCCGAGGTGGACGAGGCGGTGGAGGTGGCGTGCGGGATGGTCTCGGCCGACGCGGCGGCGCGGGTGCGCGCGCTGTGGGGCGAGATTCGCGGGAAGGCGGCTGCCGGTGCCGGTGGCGCCGACAACGGTTCCACAGATCGGGGCTGAAGCGTGTTCCTGGACTACGTTGAGATCCTGGTGAAGGCGGGCGACGGCGGCCCGGGCGCCTCGTCGTTCCGGCGCGAGTCGTTCGCGCCCCGCGGCGGGCCCAACGGCGGCGACGGCGGCCGCGGCGGCGACGTGGTGCTGCGCGCCGACGGGCAGATGACCACGCTGATGGACTACCGCTACCGGCAGAAGTACGCCGCGCCCAACGGCAACAAGGGCGAGGGCACCAACTCCACCGGCCGCAGCGGCGAAGACCTGGTGCTGAAGGTGCCGCCGGGGACCGTGGTGCGCGACCTGGACACCGACGAGGTGGTGGGGGAGCTGGTGGAGGACGGCCAGGAGCTGGTGGTGGCCGAGGGCGGGCGCGGCGGATGGGGGAACGCGCGCTTCGCTACCGCCACCAACCAGGCGCCGCGGCGTGCGGACGCGGGTCTCCCAGGGGTGGAGCGGCGGGTGGCGCTGGAGCTGAAGCTGATCGCCGACGTGGGGCTGGTGGGCGAGCCCAACGCGGGGAAGTCGACCTTCCTCTCCGCCGTCTCGGCCGCCACGCCCAAGGTGGCGGACTATCCGTTCACCACGCTCACGCCGAACCTGGGGGTGGTGCAGCTCTCGGGGCACCGCACCTTCGTGATCGCCGACATCCCGGGGATCATCGAGGGGGCGCACGAGGGGAAGGGGTTGGGGCACCAGTTCCTGCGCCACATCGAGCGCACCCGCACGCTGGCGCTGATGATCCCCGCCGACGCGCTGGAGCCGCAGGCCGAGTACGACCGGCTGGCCGACGAGCTGCGCGCCTACTCCACCGAGCTGGCCGCCAAGCCGCACGCCGTGGTGTTCACCAAGGCCGACCTGCTGCCGCCCGACTGGCCCCCGCCGCAGGTGGAGGCACCGGGCGCGTGGGGGCAGTTCACCGTCTCGTCGGTGTCGCGCCGCGGGCTCGACCCGCTGCTGGAGGGGCTGTGGCAGCACGCCGCCCGCGCCGTGGAAGAGGAGCCGTGGCGGCCGTGAGGCACACCGCTACGCGCCGGGAACGCTGATGCCAAGGAACCGGGCGGCTTCCACGACTGCAGGGTGCCGGATGTCCAGTGGTTCCGGCGTCGTGTAGACGATGGACCGGATGTCGACGCGATCGAGGAACAGCACGGTGACGTGCCATTCACCAGTCAGTGCCGACCACCAGCGGAAGCCAGGGTACCTCGCGGCGTCGGCGTGGACCCTCCGGGAGATGGTCCTGGTCACCTCACGATCATGGGACGCGAGCTGGTCCGGGCGCAGGTCGAGCTCGAGCAGCATCGCCGGGT
>DASWMA010000691.1:0-9028 GCA_036399995.1 Longimicrobium sp.
CGGGGTCAATGCGCGAGAAGGCGGAGCCCGCGCGGTCGTAGACCACCCGCATCGGCCGCAGGTCGGCGCCCGGCTCCACGAAGTAGATCCCCATCCGCTCGCCGCCGCGGAGGATGCCGGATACGTCGATCCCCTCCGCCCGCAGCGCGCTGAGCGCCGCGTCGCCGATGGCGTTTTCCGGGAGACGGGTGACGTAGGCACTGTTCCCGCCCAGGTGCGCGATGCCGGCGGCGACGTTCGCTTCGCTCCCGCCGAACCAGGTGCGCAGGGCGGGGGACTGGAAGAGCCGCTCGTCTCCCGGCGGCGACAGGCGCAGCATCAGCTCGCCGAAGCAGACCACGCGCTTCACGCCGCACCTCCGCGCGCCGCGGCCACGGACGCCACCACCTGCCGCGCGCGCTCCGTCAGCAAATCGAAATCCCCCGCCGCCACGCGCTTCGGATCCACCAGCGATCCGCCCAGGCCGACGGCGAGGGCGCCCGCGCGCAGCCAGTCGCCCGCGTTCTCCCGCGTGACGCCGCCGGTGGGGACGAGGCGGAGGAACGGCATCGGCCCCAGCACGCCCTTGATGAACGCCGGCCCCAGCGCGTCGGACGGGAAGACCTTCACCGCGTCCGCCCCGGCGCGGTGCGCGGCCAGGATCTCGGTGGGGGTGAAGGCGCCCAGCATCACCGCCACCTCGGCGGCGTGGGCCACGTGCACTAGCTGCGGGAGGAAGACGGGCGAGACCAGGTAGCGCGCCCCGGCGTCGATCGCCCGCCGCGCGGCCTCGGCGTCGAGCACGGACCCCGCGCCGACCACCATCCCCTCGCGCTCGGACAGCCGGCGGATCACGTCCTCGGCGCCGGGCGTGGTCAGCGTGACCTCGATGGCGTGCACCCCGCCGGCGTGCACCGCTTCGGCGGCGCGGACGGCGGACTCGGCATCGCCCAGGCGGACGACGGCGATGGCGCGGAGCGCGGTGATGCGCTCCATCGTCACTTGCCGCGTGCGGGCGGCGGTCACGGCGGTCATCGTGTCGCTCCGGCCGGGAGACGCGGATCGTGCGCGGCGGCGCGCGCCAGGTGCTGCGCCAGCGCCGCCGGCGTGCCGATGGAGAGGATGCGCGTGAGGCACCCCGCCACCCGGTGCACGAAGCCCGGGACGGCGGAGAGGTCGGCGCCCCACAGCTCCGCGTCGGCACAGGCGCGGCGGGCCACGGCGATGGCATCATCCCCCAGCTCTTCCCACAGCGCGCGGACGCGGGCGCCCTGGTCGTCACGCGGGAGGGCGCGCCCCGCGGCCTCGCGCTCGCGCTGCAGGTCGCCGCGCGCAAAGCGCAGGTACGCCGCGAAGGCGAACGCCAGCGACGCCGGCGCCTCCCCCGTCTCCGCCGAATAGGCGAGGATGGAGGGGACGACGCGCACGCGCAGCTTCATGCTCTGCTGCAGCGCGATGTCGGCCACGGCGTGGTGGATGAAGGGGTTGCCGAAGCGGTCCAGCACGTCGCGCGCGAACCGCTCCGCGTCGGGCGCGGGGACGAAGGGCGCGATCTCGTCCAGCATCACGCGGCGGATGAAGCGGCCGACCTGCTCGTCTTCCACCGCGTCGCGCACCGTCTCGCAGCCGCAGAGAAGGGCGACGGGGACCATGGCCGTGTGCGTCCCGTTCAGCAGCCGCAGCTTGCGTTCGCGGTAGGGCGAGATGTCGTCCGTCACCACCACGCGCGCGTCGCCGCCGAAGGGGAGGCGCTCGCGCACGCCCGGGCGGGCCTCGATGGCCAGCAGCGCGTAGTTCTCCGACACGGTCAGCAGCTCGTCGCGGTAGCCCAGCTCCGCCTCTTCCTTCGCATGCTCGTCATCCGCCGGCGTGCCGGGTACGATGCGGTCCACCAGCGTGTTGCAGAACGGCACCGCGTCGGCGATCCAGCGCTCGAACTCATCCCCCAGCTCCCAGCGGGCGGCCAGCTCCAGCACCAGCTCGCACAGCACGCGGCCGTTGTCGGTGATCAGCTCGGTGGGAAGGACCACCATCCCCATCGAGGGATCGAAGCCGAACGCCTGCGCCCGCTCCCACAGGAAGCGCGTGAGCTTCGCCGGGAACGAGCGCGGCGGCGCATCGTCCGCGCGGTCGCCCTCGTGCAGCGCGATCCCCGCCTCCGTGGTGTTGCTGAACACCAGCCGCATCCGGGGATCGCGGGCGCACGCCAGCACCGCCTCCCACTCGTCCGCCGCGCTCAGCGCGCGGCTGACGGAGGCGATCACCCGCCGCTCGCTGCGCTTCTCGCCGTCCACCAGCCCGCGCGTGGCCAGGGTGAAGAGCCCGTCCTGGCGGTTGACCGCGCGGTCGCGGCCGCTCCCGGTCTGCCCCACCATCACGATCCGCCCGCCGAGTTCGCCGCGGGCGTTGGCCTCGTCCACCAGCGGCTCGATCAGCCCGCGCAGCAGGGCGCCGGTGCCGAACTGCACCACGCGCTCGGGCAGGTCGAGCAGGGCAGGGTCAGGGAATCGAACGTCCGACCGGACGCCGGACGCGTCGGTGACGAGCGCGCGGGAGAGGATCGGGAGCGTCATGCCGCCTCCATAGTGAGGCGGGAGATTGGGAGGAGCGGCAGCCTGAATGGAAGCGCGCCGAGCACAGCCCGCTCACCGGCGGCTGAAGCCGCAGCAACAACCACGAGAAGCCTCGCAAACTGCGCGAGGCTGAACGACGGGCTCGCAGCCGTGTTCGTCGTGCAGAGGCCTCGCGGTCGAAGTCCGCGGAGGCGGACTGCGTGCCGTTGTAGCCGCGACTTCAGTCGCAAATTCGGCCTCCGCCCGAGCCGCAAACTCTCCCGCCCGCCACCGGGGAAACTCCGCCCGCCATCGCAGATGGGGATCATCACAGCGTCACCCCTTCCTTCCAGATGGCGATCTCGCGATAGCCGTGCTTTTCGTTGTTGGTCCGCACGCGGCCCGAGGCGACGTCGAGCACCAGCGCGAACAGGTCGTCGGCGAGCGAGTCGAGGGTGGCGCCGCCGTCCAGCAGCGCGCCGGCGTTGAAGTCGATCCAGTGCGGCTTCTTCTCGGCGATCGCCGTGTTGGACGACACCTTGAGCGTGGGGACGGGGAAGCCCAGCGGCGTGCCGCGGCCGGTGGTGAAGAGGAGGACCGTGGCGCCGCTGGCCACCATCGCGGTCGAGCTCACGCCGTCGTTCCCCGGCGCCTCCAGCAGCGACAGACCGCCGGCGGGCGCGGGCTGGCCGTAGCGCAGCACGCGGGTAACGGTGGCGCGGCCGCCCTTCTGGATGGCGCCCAGCGACTTCTCCTCCAGCGTGGTCAATCCCCCTGCCTTGTTGCCGGGCGACGGGTTCTCGTACACGGGCTGGTCGTGCCGGAGGAAGTAGTCCTTGAAATCGTTCACCATCTCCACGATCCCGCCGAACACGTCTTCGCTGGCCGCGCGGTCCATCAGCACCTGCTCGGCGCCGAACATCTCCGGCACCTCGGTGAGGATCACCCCGCCGCCCATCGCCGTCAGCCGGTCGGCCACGCGGCCCAGCAGCGGGTTGGCCGTGATCCCGCTGAACCCGTCCGATCCCCCGCACTTGTGGCCGAGCACCAGCTCGCTGGCGGGGACCGTCGTCCGCCTGTCGTCCGCCATCGCGGCGATCAGCTGGGAGACGGCGTCCACCCCTTCCTCCACCTCGTCCACCACGTCCTGCGTGTTGAAGAAGCGGATCCGGCTGGCGTCCACCTCGCCGGCGATCGACAGCAGCTCGTGCAGCTGGTTGTTCTCGCAGCCGAGACCGAGGACCAGGACGCCGCCCGCATTGGGATGGCGGAGGAGGCCGGCGAGCACCTTCTGCGTGTTCCCCAGGTCGTCACCCAGCTGGCTGCAGCCGTAGGGGTGGCTGAAGGCGAACACGCCGTCGGTCTGGCCCGCGAAGCGCTCGTTGGCGATCCGCGCGATCCGCTCGGCCGCGGTGTTCACGCAGCCGACGGTGTTGACGATCCACACCTCGTTGCGCGTCCCCACGCGCCCCGTCGAGCGCCGGTATCCGTCGAACGTCGGGATCTGCGCTGGCGCGTCGGAGTGCGGACGGCCGTTGGGCGACCAGCGGTACTCCAGCGCGCCGGAGAGCGCGGTGCGCAGGTTGTGCGAGTGCACCCATCCGCCCGGCGCAATTGGCTCCGTCGCCAAACCGATGGGGAAGCCGTACTTGCGGACGGACTCGCCCGACTCGATCGCCCGCAGCGCCACCTTGTGCCCGGCGGGGATGTCTTCGCGGACGACCACCCGCGCGCCGTCCACCTGCGCCTCCGTCCCCGCCGCGAGCGCCGTGACAGCAACCGCGACGGTGTCGGAGGGGTGCACGTGCACCAGCAGCGGGCGGACGGCGGTTTCCATGCTCACGCGGCGGCCCCGGCGGGGACGGCGTCCGATGCCGGTGCGTCCAGGCGATAGGTCTCGCGCGCCAGGTCGTACGCCAGCGCGTGCGCCATCTCGCGCGCCTCGCCGATGGTCACCACGTGGCGGGCGACCAGGCCGGCCAGGTAGTTGGCGTCCACTCGGCGGGCCAGGTCGTGCCGCGCGGGGATGGAGCAGAAGGCGCGCGTGTCGTCGTTGAAGCCGGCGGTGTTGTAGATCCCCGCGGTCTCGGTGGTCGACGCGCGGAAGCGCTTCATCCCCTCCACCGAGTCGTGGAACCACCAGGGCGGGCCGAGGCGCACGGCGGGGTAGTGCCCGGCGATCGGCGCCAGCTCGCGGGCGTAGGTGCTCTCGTCCAGGGTGAAGAGGACCAGCGTGAGCCGCGGGTCGTTGCCGTAGGCGTTCAGCAGCGGCCGCAGGTTGCGCGTGTACTCGGTGGCCACGGGGATGTCGCCGCCCTTGTCGGGCCCGAAGCGCGCCGCGACCCGGAGGTTGTGGTCGCGGAGCGCGCCGGCGTGCAGCTGCATCACCATCCCGTCGTCCACCGACATCCGCGCCATCTCCATCAGCATGTGCCCCTCGAAGCGGCGCTGGTCCTCGGGGGTAGCGCGGCCGGCGCGGGCCAGCCGGAACAGCCGCTCCGCCTCTTCGTCGGGCAGGCGGGCGGTGAACGGCTCCAGCACCGCGTGGTCGGTGGAGGTGGCGCCCATGCGGCGGAAGAACTCGCGCCGGTCCTGCAGCGCGCTCACGAACGAGGCGTAGCCGTCGATCTCCACGCCCGCCGCGCGGCCGAGCTCGTCCACCGCACCCGCCCACGTGGGGACGGCGATGCGGAACACGGCGTCGGGGCGGAAGCAGGGAACCACGCGGCCGCCCCACCCGCTGTCGCGGATGGCGGCGTGGTGCTCCAGCGAGTCGGCCGCGGCGTCGGTGGTGGTGAGCACTTCGATGTTGAAGCGGTCGAACAGCGCGCGCGGGCGGAACTCGGGCGCCTCCAGCCGCTCGGCGATCTGGTCGTAGACGTAGTGCGCGGTCCGGGCGGAAAGGCGGACGCGCACGCCGAACACGTCGTGCAGCTCCTGGTCGAGCCACGCGCCCGTGGGCGTGCCCCGGAACAGGTGCCAGTGCTCGGCGAAGACCTGCCAGATGCGGCGCGGATCCGTCTCCACCGGCGTGCCGTCCACGGTGGGCACGCCGAGCGATTCCATCGGCACGCCGCGCGAATACAGCATCCGGAAGATGTAATGGTCCGGCACGATGATCAGCGCGGCCGGCTCTGGGAAGTGCTCGTCTTCGGCGAGGATGCGCGGGTCGACGTGGCCGTGCGGGCACACGAGAGGAAGGTCGCGGACGCCCTCGTACAGCTCGCGCGCCACCCGGCGCACCGAAGGCTCGGGGTCGAAGAAGCGGTCTTCGTGAAGATGGAGCGGCTCGGCGCCGTCCATCGAAGGGCCAGAAGGCATTCGGCTCGCCCTGGTGGGTGCCGCCGGCGTGCGGGTTCGACGCCGGTCTTGCGTGCGGAGGACGGCTCCGACATTTTGTTTCGAGTCGGAACTAACGCGACCAATGGTACGGCACCCGTTTCGGTCGCGCAAGTCTCCCGTCACCCGCCCCCGGTCAGGACGGCCTCGTGAGGAAGATCAACGTCCGCAACTTCAAGCTCGCCACCCGCAGCACGGGGCGAGAGATCAATCGCCAGATCTTGCTGAACCTGGTGCGCGAGCACCAGCCGATCTCGCGCGCCGACCTGGCGCGGCGGATGGAGGTGGGGCGCCCGCGGGTGACGGCGCTGGTCAACGAGCTGCTGGCCGAGGGGGTGCTGCAGGAGGGCGACGTGGTGGAGAGCGCCCGGGGCCGCCGCCCGCGGATGCTGCACGTGCGCACCCGCGACCGGCTGGTGGTGGCCGCCGACGTGCGCTTCAACCGCACGTACCTGATGCTCAGCGACTTCGCGGGGAACCAGATCGCGCTGGAGACCTTCGAGACGCCGCTGGAGCCGGCGGAGCTGGTGAGCGAGCTGGCCACGCGCATCGAGCGCATCCTGCGCACCTACGGCGAGGGCGGCACCTGCGAGGGGGTGGGGATCGCGGTCCCCGGCATGGTGGACCACAAGACGGGCCGCATCCTGAACGCGCCGCAGCTGGGGTGGAAGGACGTGGAGATCCGCGCCTCGCTCGCGGCCGCCACGGGGATCCCGGTCTTCATCGAGAACGCCCCGATCGCCTGCGCGCTCAGCAAGATGTGGCTGGGCCAGCGCGAGGGAGACACGGCCGACTTCGTGTACGTCACCGTCAGCGAAGGCGTGGGTGCCGGGGTGGTGGTGAACGGCGAGGTGGTGCGCGGCTTCGGCAACAGCGCGGGCGAGTTCGGGCACGTGCCGATCCACCCCGACGGCCCGCGCTGCCTGTGCGGCGCGCGTGGCTGCTGGGAGGCGCACACGTCGAACCTGGCCACGCTCAGC
The DNA here is from genome assembly GCA_036399995.1 of Longimicrobium sp. Lineage (GTDB taxonomy): Bacteria > Gemmatimonadota > Gemmatimonadetes > Longimicrobiales > Longimicrobiaceae > Longimicrobium. Next base: position 6,851 of record DASWMA010000691.1, read on the forward strand.
CGCTACCTGGGCCGCGAGCTGTCGCCCACGGAGACGCGCCAGCTGCTGGCCGAGACGCCGCTGACGGTGACCGACCTGATCACCCGCGCCCGCACCGGCGACACGAAAGCCCGCGACGCGCTGCTCGAGACCGGCCGCTTCCTGGGCCTGGGGCTGGCGATGATCGTGAACACGCTGAACCCCGCGCGCATCTTCGTGGGCGGCGAGGTGACGGCGGCGTGGGACCTGATCGGCCCCGCGGTGCGCGCCGAGATCGAGTCGCGCGCGCTGACGGTGGCCGCGGCGGCCACGCCGGTGATCCCCGAGCAGTCGGTGGGCTACCCGCGCCTCCGCGGCGCCTGCGCGCTGGTGGCCGCGCCGATCTTCGCCGCGCCGACGGTCGCATGATGGGGGGCATCGGGTTGCGCGCCGGGGAGGCTCCGTCGAAGAGGCCGGGGCGAATGAATTCGCTGCAACAACCACACGAAGTCCGCCTTCGCGGACTACCGGCTCTGGTGCACTCCGAAGCTTCGGTGCGCGGCACGGGCGCAGCCGTACACTCGGCGCGCAGACAGATCTCTCGTCGGGTGGCGGTTGCCGCGGGCCCCCACCCTGGCGCCTCAGGGCGCCTGTCCCTCCCCCCAAACAGCCGGGGGGAGGGACGGGGGCTCGCTTCGCTCGCGGCTACTTCGAGCGCAGCACAAGCGTCGGCTCCGCGCACCAGAATCGCGCCCGCGCCGAAGCCGGTAGTCCGCGAAGGCGGACTTCGTGTGGTTGTTGCCGCGGTTTCAACCGCCCTTCTGTCCCTGGTGCCCCTTCTCTCCGCCTGCGGTCTCACCGCGCAGCAGCAGTCGCCCGCCGACTCGCTGGCGCGGCTGCCGGGGGCGGCGGTGGAGCGGGACACGACGTCCATGCTGGGCGCGTCGCGCCTGGCCTCGCTCCCGGCGGCGCAGCGCGAGGCGTGGACGGCGTACCTGCGCACCTCGCGCGACCTGCGGGCGCGCGACCGCGCGCTGATCGACGCCGAGCTGCGGCGGCTGGGGCGCACGCGGATGACGCGGGCGCCGTACGCGCGCCAGTCGTTCGAGGTGACGCGGGCGATGACGGAGGAGTGGTTCCGCGGCGACAGCGCACGGGCCATGGCCGAAACCATCCTCTCTTTCCAGACGCCGTCGGGGGGGTGGAGCAAGCACGTGGACATGCGTGCCGCGCCGCGCGCGCCGGGGCAGAGCTTCTTCTCCGAGACGGAGGCGTGGCAGTACATCGCCACGCTCGACAACAACTCCACCACGGCGGAGCTGCGCTTCCTGGCGCTGGCCGACCGCGCGCGCCCCGATCCCCGCTACCGCGCCGCCTTCGTGCGCGGGGTCGACTACCTGCTCGCCGCGCAGTCGCCCAACGGCTGCTGGCCGCAGGTGTTCCCCCTCCAGGGCGGCTACCACGACGCCGCCACCTTCAACGACGACGCCACCGTCAACGCCGCCGCCATCCTGCGCGACGCCGCGAAGGGCGACTTCGCCTTCGTTCCCGAAGCGAAGCGGGCCCAGGCGGGGCGGGCGTTCGAGCGCGCGGTGGAGTGCATCCTTGCCGCGCAGGTGGTGGTGGACGGGACGCGCGCCGTGTGGGGGCAGCAGCACGACCCGCTCACGCTGCGGCCCACCAGCGCGCGCAGCTACGAGCATGCCTCGCTGGCCACGCGCGAGAGCGCGGGGATCGTGCGGCTGCTGATCTCGATCCCGCAGCCCGGCGCCCGCGTGGTGGAGGCGCTGCACGCCGCGGCCGCGTGGTTCCGCGCCAACGCCATCCACGGCTTCACCTACGACGCGGAGAACGGGCGGCGCGAGCAGCCCGGCGCCGGCCCGCTCTGGGCGCGGATGGTGGAGATCGGCAGCAACCGCCCGATCTTCAGCAACCGCGACGGCGTGAAGCTCTACGACTACGAGCGCCTGACCGACCGCCGCACCGGCTACGCCTGGTACACCGACGAGCCCGCCGGCGCGCTGCGGGCGTACGACCGCTGGGCGCGCAACCACCCGCGCGTGGCGCCGGGGTCGGGCTCGGCCCCAGCATCGCCGGGCGGTTGAAACCGCGGCAACAACCACACGAAGTCCGCCTTCGCGGACTACAGGCCAGGATGCGGCCGAGGTAATGGAGCGCGGCACTGGCATCGCCACTCCGCCGCGGACCGAGAGTAGTGCT
>DASWMA010000692.1:0-4700 GCA_036399995.1 Longimicrobium sp.
AGCACCTAGCACCTAGCACCTAGCACCTAGCACCTAGCACCTAGCACCTAGCACCTAGCACCTAGCACTCACGCTTCGAGCTGGTACTCCTTCAGCTTCCGATACAGCGTCCGCTCGCCGATCCCCAGCATCTCGGCGGCGCGGCGGCGGTTGCCGCGGGCCTCGCGCAGCGCGGCGCCGATCGCTTGGCGCTCCATCTCCTCCATCGTCATCCCCGGGCGGAATACCACCACGCCGCGCTCCTCGGCCGGCTCGGGCTCGGCCGGCGGGGGCGGGGCCCACGCCAGCGCCGGGGGCGGGTAGCCGCCCACCAGCGGCCCGCCGACGACGGGGAGCGCCACCGGCTCGCGGTGGCGCTGGCGGTAGATCTCGAACTCGCGGCGCAGGTCGTCCAGGTCCATCCGCAGGTCGAACATGGTGCGGAAGATGAACTCCAGCTCGGGTGGCGGGCCCGTCACCTCGCCGTGGCCGTTCTCGCCCGGCGGCGGGCCCTGGCGCACCACCGGGACAGGGACGGGCATCAGCGAGCGCGAGCCGCCGCGGGTGTGGAAGCGCACCTCGGCGGGGATGTCCTCCGGGCGGATCACGCGGCCGGGGGCCAGCACCACCATGCTCTCCACCAGGTTGCGCAGCTCGCGCACGTTCCCCGGCCAGTCGTAGTCCATCAGCAGCCGCACCGCCTCGGGGTCGATCCCCATGAACGGCCGCTCGTGCTGCGCGCTGAACTCGCGGATGAAGCGCTCGATCAGCCGCGGGATGTCGGGCTGCCGCTCGCGCAGCGCCGGCAGGTCGATGCGCAGCACGTTCAGGCGGTGGTACAGGTCGCGCCGGAACTCGCCGCGCTGCACCTGGTCGCGCAGGTCGCGGTTGGTGGCGGCGATCACCCGCACGTCCACGCGCAGCAGCTCTTCGCCGCCCACGCGGCGGAACTCGCGCTCTTCCAGCACCCGCAGCAGCTTGGTCTGCGTGGACAGCGGCATCTCGCCGATCTCGTCCAGGAAGATGCTGCCGCCGTGGGCCAGCTCGAAGAAGCCCTTGCGCAGCGCCGCCGCGCCGGTGAACGCGCCCTTCTCGTGGCCGAACAGCTCGCTCTCCAGCAGCGTCTCCGGGAGCGCCGCCACGTTCACCGCAATGAACGGCCGGTGCCGCCGCGGGCTCAGCGCGTGGATCCCGCGGGCCACCAGCTCCTTGCCGGTGCCGCTCTCGCCCAGGATCAGCACGGTGCTGTTCACGGGGGCGATCTGCACCACCCGCTCCAGCACCTGCTCCATCTCTTCGGTGTCGCCCACGATGCCGGTGAGCTCGCGCAGCTCCTCGCGCTGCACCTGCCGGCGGCCCACCAGCGCCACCTCTTCGGCGTCGATCGGCTTGGCGACGCACTCCGAGATCCCCAGCTGCCGGCACACCTCGCGGCCGGTGGGCTCGGTGGGCTCGGTCAGCCCGATGATGGGCACCCGGCCGCGCTCGCGCGCCTGCGCGATCAGCCCGGCGGCGCGGCGCTCGCGCAGCCCGCCGGTGATCACCAGCAGCAGCGGCTCGCCCAGCGCGTCGGCCAGGGTTTCGCCGGGCGCCAGCAGCTCCACGCGCAGCCCGTGCGGTTCGAGCGCCGCGCGCAGCCGGACGGCCGGCTCCAGGTCATCGGTGGTGATCAGAACGGCTTCGGCCAACGGCGGTGGTTCCTTCTCTGGGTCAGGGACTGCTGAACAGGTGCGCGAGTGCGTGAGTGCGCCAGTGCGCTGGGAACGGATCCGGGGACGGGCTCACTCTCGTGCGCCGTGCTTCATACTGCGTACTTCGAACCGCGGTTTCGGGCGTGTCCCTCCGCTGCGCTCCGGGCCGGGCTGTGCGCGCGGTAGGCACCGATACCGCCGTTGCCAACCGCGCCGGGCCAGCGGCGGCGCCAGCCATCCGCTCGGGTCGTCGGGCCACGTGCACGCGCCGCCGCCATCCCGGCCCTCCGGGCGCGCATCCCTCGCGCATCCGGTGCGTGAACGCGGCCCTGCGGGACCCGCGTGCGTGGAGGGGAAGGCGCGCCCGATAAGCTAATATCGGCGCCGGGCCCGTGCGAGGGTTGGGCGTCGCAACGCACACCCCCTTCCGGGCACTGCGCCCGGAAGGGGGTGAACCGCATCGCCAGACGTGAACGCAAGCGCACTCACGCACTCACGCACTCACGCACTCGTTCGCGGGCGTCAGCGCTTCACGGTGCCCGACGTGTGGAACGGCGGCTTCACCACCTCGGCGGGGATCGCGCGGTCGCGGATCATGATGCCGATCTCCGTACCGGCCTTGCTGGCCACGGTGGGGACGTAGGCCATCCCGATCCCCTCGCCCAGGGTGGGGCTCAGGGTGCCGCTGGTCACCTCGCCCACCGTCTCGCCGTTGAACGACACGGGGTAGTGCGGGCGGGGGAAGCCGCGCTCCTTCAGGCGGAAGCCCACCAGGCGGCGGGCCACGCCGGCTTCCTTCTGCGCCTTCAGCGCCTCGCGGCCCACGAAGTCGCCCTTGTCGAGCTTGGTGACCCAGGCCAGGCCGGCCTCCAGCGGGGTGTGCCCCTCGTCCAGGTCGTTGCCGTAGAGCGCCATCCCCATCTCCAGCCGCAGCGAGTCGCGGCTCCCCAGCCCGCAGGCGATCAGCCCCTCGCCGGCGCCGGTCTCGAGCAGCCGCCGCCAGAGCGCGGCCGCGCGCTCGCCGGCCACGTACAGCTCGAAGCCGTCCTCGCCGGTGTAGCCGGTGCGGCTGATCACGGCCTGCACGCCGTCCACCGTGCCCTCGGTGAAGTGGTAGTAGCGGATGGCGTCGAGGTCCGTCTCCGTCAGCCGCGCCAGGATCTGTTGCGCGCGCGGGCCCTGCAGTGCCAGCAGGGCGATGTCGTCGCTCTCGTCGGTGAAGCGGACGTCGAACGCGGCGGCGTGGCGGCTGGTCCACGCCCAGTCCTTCTCGCGGTTGGCGCCGTTCACCACCAGCATGTAGTGGTCGGCGAAGCGGTAGACGAGGAGGTCGTCGATCAGCATCCCCTGGTCGTTCACCATGGTGCTGTACTGCGCCTGCCCCACCTCCAGGCGGCTCGCGTCGTTGGTGGTCACGTGCTGCACGAAGTCGAGCGCCTGCGGCCCGCGGACGAAGAACTCGCCCATGTGGCTCACGTCGAACAGCCCGGCGGCGGTGCGCACGGCGGTGTGCTCGGCGGTGATCCCGGTGGGGTACTGCACCGGCATCTCGAAGCCGGCGAACGGGACCATCTTGGCGTTCAGGCGCAGGTGCTCGCCGTGCAGCGGCGTGCGCTGGAGAGTGCTCGCGTCGGCCATGGTTCCAGGTACGGAAGTACGGAGTTCGGAGTACGGGAGTCCGGTTCGTCGGACGGTGGGAAGGTAACGAGCGCAACCGGGTGGCGCGAGACGGGCCACGAGGGCGAAGGCGCGCGCGACGGGCGTCCGTGCATGCCGCGGCCGGCCCCGTCCCCCAGCTCACTCCCCCGCTGGACGCGCGCTGGACGCGGGGAGGGGAGAACAGCAGGGAAGCGGCAGAGCGCAATCCACCCTCCCTGCGAAGCGGGGAGGGCGAGCGCTCTCAGGCGCGGGGAGGGGCCCCCGCGGCGCGGCGGGAACGCACGAGCTCCGAGCACGCAATCCTCCCGAATACGAACGTGCGCCGGACCCCGTGATGGAGTCCGGCGCACGCTCATCCGAAAGAAGAGGTCCGTCGCTTCCGTCCCGTCGGCTCAGGGCCCGCCGACGCCGCCCATGGGGTCGGGCGACTGCGGCTGCTGCTGGTCGGGGCGCGGCTGCCGGATGCGCGGCGGACGGCCGAAGTTGTAGTTGAAGCTCAGGAACACCGCGCGCTGGTTGAAGTGGCGCCGGGTCACCTGCTCGCTGTTGCCGTCGGCCGCCTCGAAGGTGAAGCGCATCTGGTCGAACGGGTCGGCCACGCGCAGGCTGACGCTGGCCTTGTCACCCGCCACCTTCTGCCGGATCGAGAAGTTGGCCATGCTGAAGGCGCCGATCCGCCCCTGCTCGGTCTTCATCCCCGCGCGGTAGAACTGGTTCCAGCTCACGTCGGTGGTGGGGCTCACCTTGAAGTTCAGGTTGCCGCGCGCCGACCAGCTGAACGCCTCGGTCCCCAGCCCGCTCTGCACGTTGCTCCCGTCGGTCACCACGCGGAAGCCGCTCACGCTGGCCATCCCCGTGAACCGCGTGCCGATGCGCAGCTGGCTGTTCACGTCGGCGCCGTAGCTCTTGGACGTATCGAGGTTGCGCAGCGTGGCGGTGGTCACGCCCAGGGTGTCCACCGTCTGGTAGCGCCGCACCACGTTCTCGGTGAGCCGGTAGAACGGGGTGACGGTGAGCGAGCCGAACGGCATCGACCGCTGCAGGCTGGCCTCCAGCGCGTGCGTGTACTCGGGCTTCAGCTCCGGGTTGCCCACGAACACGTTCTGCGGGTTGTCGGAGAGCGGGAACGGGTTGAGCCACTGCGGGTTGGGGCGCTGGATGCGCTTGCTGTAGCTGAACCGCAGCTGCCCGCGCTGCCCCATCGTCCAAGTGGCCGCGGCGCTGGGGAAGAGGCTCGTGTAGTCGTTGGGGAAGGCCTGGCTCCCCAGCTTGAAATCGGAGCGGGCCACCTCGAGCCGCACGCCGCCCTGCAGGGCGACGTTGCCCAGCGTCTGCGTGACCAGCGCGTAGCCGGCCTGCACGTTCTCGTCG
>DASWMA010000693.1:0-15065 GCA_036399995.1 Longimicrobium sp.
CCATGCAGGCCCCGCTCCCGCTGCACCGCCGCGCGCGCACCTGGTACGGCCAGCGCAGCGCACCCGCCGAGCCGTTCCACCACGCCGACCCGGCCGCGCAGCCGGCGCCCGCCGTCCGCGTGCCGGCGCTCCGCATCGCGCAGCTCGCGCTACAGATCCGGAAGGCACCAGTCGACCGGCGCCTGACCGGCCTTCTCTAGCGCCGCGTTGGCCGTGCTGAACGGCCTGCTGCCGAAGAACCCCCTTTTCGCCGAGAGCGGAGAGGGGTGCGCGGCCTTCAGCACGGTGTGCCGCCCGGCGTCGATCAGCGCCTCCTTCTTCGCCGCGTAGCCGCCCCACAGGATGAAGACCACCGGCTCGTCGCGCTCGTTCACCGTGCGGATGGCGGCGTCGGTGAAGGTCTCCCACCCCCTGCCCTTGTGCGAGTTGGGCTCGCCGTCGCGAACGGTGAGCACGGCGTTCAGCAGCAGAACTCCTTGCCTGGCCCACGGAACCAGATGACCATGGTTGGGAACCGGGCACCCCAGCTCGTCCTTCAGCTCGCGGAAGATGTTGCGCAGCGACGGCGGGTGCGCCACGCCGGGGCGGACGGAGAACGCCAGACCGTGCGCCTGCCCGGGGCCGTGGTAGGGGTCCTGCCCCAGGATCATCACCTTCACCCGCTCGTACGGCGTCAGCTCCAGCGCCGCGAACACCTCATCTTCGGGGGGATAGACGGTGTGCGCCCGGCGCTCGCCGTCCACGAAGCGGCGGAGCGCGCCGAAGTACGGCTTCTCGGTCTCGGGCCCCAGGTGCGGGCGCCACGACTTCGGCAACGGCAGCTTCATCCCCATCCCCTTGTCCACTGACACCGAGCTCGGACGTGCGACCCGCCACCCCGATGCAAGCACGGTTCCGCCAAACGGACGCGCCGCACGCCGGCCGCTCCGTTCACGTTGATGCCGGTTCGGCACGCTGGCCGCGCATCGGCATTCTCCCTGCAAATACGTCCGTTTAGCGCCCGGCGCGGCGAGGTGGAACTTCGCCGCGCCGGGCCTGGGTAGTACCAGGCAGACCCAAACGTCCCCACCTGGAGGTTCAGCGATGATCAAGCCGAACGTAAGGGCGAGCTTTGGCAGACGCGAGGCGGAGCTGCTCCTGGCCGTGGCCGGCCCGGCGGGCGAGGAGCGGCTCCGCGAGCATGGGCTGGACGGGCTGCTGGACGACGTGCGCGTGCTGCACGCGCTGATGCGCCGGCAGGGGCTGAGCGGCGCGCCGGCTCCGCTGGTGTTCTACCTGATGGTGCGGCACGCGCTTCTGCAGCGCGAGGTGCACGACCGTCAGCTGGCCGACTACACGGCCGCGGTGCTGCTGGAGTTCGGGATGGCGGGGCGCGCCGGGCGCGTGGACGGCGGCGAGGGCGAGCCGTTCACCTACCTGGTCGATATCCTGGCCGCCATCGAGCGCGCCCGCGGCGAGCGCGAGTTCCAGCTGCGCGTGCACCTGGGCAACTACGCGCTGTGGCTGGCGGGGCTCTTCCCCGACCACATCACCCACCGGGTGCAGCGCCGCGGCGCGCCGCCGATCTCGTACTACGACGCGATGGGGGCCAGCGGCTTCCGCACCGCCGCGGCCAACGAGATCGCGCTGCGCCACGGCCTGGGCGACGTGTTCCTGACCGCCGCCGACCGCTTCGCCGACATCCGCTCGGCGCTCAACTCGCTGAGCGACGCGGTGTTCTTCCCGCGCGCCAAGGACCCCGTCGACCGCCTGCTCCGCCAGGTGAGCGACGACTTCCACCGCGGCCTGGGCGACTGACCAGCGCCGGGTGGGGACAAGAATCGCCCCTCGCCGCATGGTTCGCGGCGAGGGGCGATCTTCCTGGTCGCCGGTGTTTCCGGGTCCGGCGTCAGCGTCTGCCGAACAGCGCGTTCAGCACCCGCCGGATCGGCGCCAGCACGGGATTCACGATCTCCCCGATCGCGCGGCCGATGCGGTCCCACGGCCCGTACGGGCCCCAGAGGTCGGGCGGGAACACGCGCTTCCAGATCGCCTCGTAGAACCACGGACCCCGCCGGTCGGCTGGACCCCCGGGCGGAGGCAGGGCCACCAGGCAGAAGCGCACCAGCCCCGCGTCCACGTCCATGATGACCGGCTGCATCTCCTCCCAGGTCGGGAACCACCCCCCCGTGAACTCCAGGGTGTAGCCGAAGGTCTTCTTCTGCGTGGGGTCCGCGAAGTGGCGGCTGTAGCTCCAGTCGTCGCTCGCGCCCGAGGTGGGGTAGGTCGGAAAGCCCGGGAGCCTGAAGGACTGCGACACCGTGTACGACTGGCCCTGCACCCCGGCGATCGCGCCGGCGACCGCCTGGGCGGCGGCCTTCGCGGTCACCAGGTCGGCCGGGGGGATGAACTCGCCGTACGTGTCGTCGGGCACCCCCCGTTTCCCGTTCCAGGCGGGGTTGGTGAAGTTCATCGCCGGCGTGCTCGACTGGTTGTCGTCATTTCCCCACGAGTACAGGATGTCGCCGCCCGTCGAGTGGACGTCCATGAACCAGCCGATCCCGGGGAACTGCTCGAAGAGCCAGCGTACGTTCCGGGTCTCGGGCTCGGAGAACGGGGCCGTGCCGTGGTAGATGTCGCTCCCGGGCTGGTTGGAGGCGAGCGAGCCGGGGTTGGCGCCGGGCGCGAACGCCACCGGAAAGTCCCACAGGAAGTCGTAGTTCCGGTTGACGTCCACGCCGATCTTCAGCGGATCTCCGCCGCTGCTGGCGGGGTTCCGGTTCTTGCGCCACATCTCGAACGTGTTGTGGCTGTGGTGAACGCCGTCGGGGTTGACGTTGGGGAAGACGATCACGTCGAGCTTGCCGACGATCGACTCGATCTGGAGCGCGGAGAACGAGGTTCCCAGGTAATCCAGGCCGGAGCCGTCTTTCCACGCATCGAGCAGGTCGGCCGCGAAGCTCACGCAGATGTCGGGGCCGCCCCACTCCCGAGCGTGCACGCCGCCGATGATCAGCACCGCGGGGCGCGAGGCCCCACCCCCGTGCCCGATGCGCAGGGCGTGGCTCTGGCGCCCCTCTGCGGTGACGAAGGGGAGGGGGATGAGCTCGGCGGCGTCGGGATGGGCCCCCGCCAGCCCCATCAGGGCCGATTCGACCTCGACCACGTTGAGGAAGGTCATCGCGCGGCCCTCCCGTCCTGCCCGGGCCCGGACTTGCGCCCCAGCCCGCGCGGGGCGATCCGCCCGCCCTGGAAGCGGTCGCCCACGCCGATCTCGCGCTGCCGCTCGCGCCCCAGCGCCGAAACGTTCTCCCCCCGGTCCAGCGCGTAGCCGGCGGCCACCAGCTCGCCGATGCGCCTCTCGTCGGCGTAGGCCAGCAGGGTGCCGGTGCCGTCGGCGTTCACCTGCATCCGCGGCCGGCAGCCCAGGTCCAGGTCGAACCGCCGCATCAGCTCCGCGTGGCTCTCGCGGGTGACGGTGATCCGGACCGCGAACCTGTCCGCGGGCACGGCGGCGCCGGGCACGCGCGGGTGGGCCCCGCCGCCTCCGGATGGATCGGTCATGGTGTCCTTTGGGATGATGGAAGGACCTGCTCTGCCCGGGCGGGCAGCGTGTCACGCCCGCGCGCGGGGCGTGGGCAAGGAAGGGAAACCGTCAGGGATGGAGGATGGGCCGGAGCCGCGCGTAGCTGGACGCAGCATGCTCCAGTCGAGCAACTCGCGTCCCGGTCCACGACGAGTCCGGGAAAGATTCCAACCCGCGGAGTCGCAGCGGGTTGGCCGTCCGGCGGGACGGCGGAGGGGAGAGCGCGGGGGAGGGGTGGGACATCCGGGGTGCGGCAGCCCGGTCCCAGGCCGACCCGCGGCCCCCTCTCCTCACGGCGCCTCACGGCTGCGGGAGCGGGGGGCGAGAGCCTGGCCTACGGCTCCGGCAGCAGGCACTCCGGGCCGATCTCGGCGACGGAGCGGCAGCCGGCCAGGCCCATGGTGAGCTCGAAGTCGGCGACCAGGTTGCGGAGGAGCTCGAGGACGCCGGCGTGCCCCGCCAGCGCCAGCGCGTACACGTACGGGCGGCCCACGAGGACGGCGCGCGCACCCAGCGCCAGCGCCTTGAACACGTCGGCGCCGCCGCGGACGCCGCTGTCCATCAGCACCGGCACGCGGCCGCCCACCGCGGCGGCGATGGCGGGAAGCGCGTCGAGCGTGGCCACCGCGCCGTCCACCTGCCGCCCGCCGTGGTTGGAGACGATGATCCCGTCCATCCCGTGGTCCAGCGCGCGGCGCGCGTCGTCGGGGTGCAGGATCCCCTTGAGCAGGATCGGCAGCTTCGTCCTCGCGCGGAGGAACGGGAGATCGTCCCAGGTGAGCGACGGGCGCGAGTAGGTGGCGATGAACTGCTGCACGGCGGCCAGCGGAACGCCGCTGCGCAGGTTCTTGAGGAAGCTCCCCGGGTGCGCGCGGACCAGCGCCGCGAAGGCCGCCAGCGAGCTGAGGTTCACCTTGCGCGCGGGTGGCGGCGTGGCGGGCGGCACCGGCTGCGACAGGCTGGCGATGAACACGGGGTCGCTCACGTACTGCGCGATCCCCTTGCCGCGCAGGAACGGGAGATACGCCAGGTCCAGGTCGCGCGTGCGCCACCCCAGCAGCGTGGTGTCGAGCGTCACCACGATCGCCTCGCACCCGCACCCCTCGGCGCGGCGGACGAAGCTCTCCACCACCGCGTCGTTCTTGCTCCAGTAAAGCTGGAACCAGCGCGGCGAATCGCCCATCGCCCGCGCGCACTCCTCCATGGACACGGAGGCCTGGCTGGAGAACACCATCGGCACCCCCGCCTCCGCGGCGGCCCGGGCCACCGCCACGTCGGCCTCGGCGTGCGCCAGCTCCAGCACGCCCACGGGGGCCACCAGCAGCGGCGCCGGCAGCGTGCGGCCGAACAGCTCCACCGATACGTCGCGCTCGCCCACGTCGCGCAGCATGCGGGGCACGATGCGGCGCCGCTCGAACGCGTCGCGGTTGGCGCGCACGGTGGACTCGCTCCCCGCGCCGCCGGCCACGTAGGCGTACGCCTCGGGCGTCATCCTGCGCCGCGCGGCGTGCTCCAGCTCGCGCGCGCCCACCGGGATCAGCGGCTTCTGCCCCGCCATCCCCCCGACGTAGACCTGTGACTGCCTGCCGAGCGCGGCGTGGGAGATGGGCATGGGGGTGTCTGCTGTCGATCGGTGAGCCGGGCGGTTGAAACCGCGGCAACGACCACACGAAGTCCGCCTTCGCGGACTACCAGCGCAGGGGCGGCCGAGATCCGGAGGCGCGCCAACACCATCGCTGGAACCGCATCGCAGCTCCACCCTCGCCCGCGAAGCGGGGAGGGCGAGCGCTCTCGGGCGCGGGGAGGGGCCCCCCGCGGCGCTGGCCGGCGCGCTCTACCGCCGGCCCCGCCGAGATCCGGAGGCACGGCACCACCATCGCTGGAACCGCGTCGCGTTCCACCCTCTCCCGCGAAGCGGGGAGGGCGAGCGCTCTCAGGCGCGGGGAGGGGCCCCCGTGGTGCCGGCCGGAGCGCTCTACCGCCGGCCCCGCCGAGATCCGGAGGCACGGCACCACCGATCGCTGGAACTTCATCGCAGTTCCACCCTCTCCCGCGAAGCGGGGACGGCGAGCGCTCTCAGGCGCGGGGAGGGCCCCCGCGGTGCCGGCCTCAACGCACGAAAGCATCACCGCGTCACCCTCCCCCCAGGCTGTTTGGGGGGAGGGCCGGGGAGGGGGGCCGGCCGCCGGAGCGCGCCGGGACCCGGATCACACTGATTTGCTACCGCCGCCGCGACAGGCTTTCGTACGCGATCGCCACCATCACGTCGGGCTTGATGAAGCCGCCGCCCCAGCGCGCGTCGAGGTCGGCCAGCGGGCGCTCGGCCCGGAGCTGCTGCACCGTCTTCCCCGCGCGGATCGCCGCGGCCACGCGGTCGCGCACCGTCACCAGCATCTCGCGGTAGGCGCGCAGCTCGGCCACGCCCGACACGGCGCCGTGGCCGGGGATGATGCGCGTCTGCGCGTTGCTGCGCGCCAGCACGCTGTCCACCGCGCCGATCACCCCCTCGAGCGAGCCGCCGCTCGACAGGTCGACGTACGGGTACGCCCCGTTGAAGTAGGTGTCGCCCATGTGGATCACGTTGGCGCGGCGGAAGTGCACCAGCACGTCGCCGTCGGTGTGCGCGGGCGGCACGTGGAAGGCGTGCACCTCGTCGCCGGCCACGTGGAAGGTGACGTCCTCTCCGAAGGTGACCACGGGCAGCGCCCCCGGCGGCGAGGCGGGAACGCGCTGGTTCAGGCCGGCGATGAACTGCTCGGTGCTCATCCGCGCGCGCACGTTGTGGTGCGCCATGATCAGCACCCCCGCCCGGCCGAGGTTCTCGTTGCCGCCGGTGTGGTCGCCGTGCCAGTGGGTGTTGAGGAGGAAGCGGATCGGCCGCGGCGAGATGGCGCGCACCGCCGCCTGCACGCGCGCGGTGAGCGGCGCGTAATCGTCGTCCACCAGGATGGTCCCGTCGTCCGACGCCAGCACCCCGATGTTGCCGCCGCGCCCCATCAGCACGTGCACGTTGCCGGCTACGGGGTACGAGCGCACCTGCACGCTGTCGGGGATCTGCTGCGCGCGGCCGGGAGCGGCGAGGGCCAGGGCGGCGGCCAGGGAGAGCACGGCGGGACGGACTCGGCGCATGGTTCACCGGCTGCGGGTGGGGGATGCCGACGGGTGTGGAGGTGCCGCACAAGGTGCGCGCCGCCGCGCGCCGATGGCAAGAGCCGGAGCGGCGCGCGGTTTCGTTCATTGGTTACACAAATGGCGCGCTTCTGGCACTGGGATGGTGACCATCGCGGCGCGAAGCTCGCTCTTCACGGGGGGTGGCGGGGCGCCGGCGGGGCGGGGGATGCGGGGGGTTGCCGCACCGGGCCGGCCTCGCGACCATCAGGGGTACGCCAGCGCACGGCCACCACACCGGCCGGCGCCGCGAACCGCAAGAGCCGAGACGCTCCGCCACATGCTGAAATCGGTCACGCTGCACTTCGGAGCCCTCGAGGGCGAGCCCGGCCTCACCTTCTCGCCGGGGCCGATGACGGTGTTCGTGGGCCCCAACAACTCCGGGAAGAGCCTGGCGCTGCGCGAGCTGGAGGCCTTCCTGGAGAGCGGCGGCGGGTGGGGGAGCTACATCGTGGAAGAGGTGGACCCCGACCTGCCGCCGGCCAGCGTGGTGCGCGAGATGGTCCTTTCGCGCCAGGTGACCGACACGGCCGGCGAGCCGCCCCCGCCGGGGCTCACCCGCGTGGTGCGCCTGAAGAGCCCCGCCGAGCTCAGCCGCCGCCGCGCCGAAGACCCCACCGAGCTCGAAGAGCAGCTGATCGACCTGGAGGCGGTCACGCGCGCGCTGGAGGACGTGCGCCACCTGACCCCCGAGCGCTTCGCGCTGCTCTGCCGCGACGTGCTCACCCTGTTCATGATCCGGCTCGACGGGCAGACGCGCCTGGCGCTCACCCATCCCCGCGCCGCCGGCGGCCGCGACGACCACCCCGCGCACCACCTGGCCGCGCTCTGGAGGGACGACGACGCCCGCCATGGCATCCGCGACATCACCGCCGACGCCTTCGGGCTGCACTTCGTGGTGGACCGCTCCACCTCGCCCGGGCTGTTCCGCATCCGCATGAGCGAGCGGCCGCCGATGGACGACGAGGAGGAGCAGGGCGAGGACGACCGCGCCATGGCCTTCCTGAACCGCGCGCACGACATCGCGCAGCTCAGCGACGGCGTGCGCGCGTTCACCGGGCTGACCGCGGCGGTGATGAGCGCCGACTACCGCATCATGCTGGTGGACGAGCCCGAGGCCTTCCTGCACCCCCCGCTCACCCGCAAGCTGGGGAAGCGGCTCACGCAGCTCGCCTCGCAGCGCGGGGCCAACGTGCTGGTGTCCACGCACTCGCCCGAGTTCCTGATGGGGTGCGTGCAGAGCGGCCACCCGGTGAACGTGGTGCGGCTGACCTGGCGGGGCGGGGTGGCCACCGCGCGGCTCCTGTCGGCGCAGAAGCTCGACGAGATGATGCGCGACCCGCTGCTGCGCAGCACCGGCGTGCTGGGCGCGCTCTTCCACGAGGGCGCCATCGTGTGCGAGGCCGACGCCGACCGCGTGTTCTACAGCGAGATCAACGAGCGGCTGCTGGCGGCGCGCGCGGGCGGGGCCGACGGGTGCCTGTTCCTGAACGCGCAGAACAAGCAGACCATTCGCCGCATCGTGCGGCCGATGCGCGAGATGGGGATCCCGGCGGTGGCGGTCACCGACCTCGACATCCTGAAGGGGCGCGAAGACTTCCGCGACCTGCTGAAAGCCGCCTTCGTCCCCCAGGTGTTCTGGGAGCCGTGGGAAGAGATCCGCGCCCGCATCTTCCAGAAGATGAAGGGCGAGGACTGGAAGGCGGGCGGCATCTACCGCACCCCGCGCGAGCTGCGCGACATGGCCGAGCAGCTGCTGAAGAGCTGCGCCGAGTACGGGCTGTTCATCGTGCCCACCGGCGAGCTGGAGTGCTGGCTTCCCGAGCTGGAGGTGGGCGGGCACGGCCCCGAGTGGCTGACCGCGGTGTTCCAGAAGATGGGCACCGACCCGCGCTCGCACGAGTTCCTGCACCCCACCGAAGGCGGCGTGTGGCGCTTCCTGCAGTCGATCGCGCGGTGGATCGCCGACCCGCACCGCCTGGGAATGCGCAACGAGGTGATCCCGCTGGACCACCTTCTCCCCCCGCCCGACGAAGACTCGATCGCCGCGCCGCCGCCGGACGCCGAGAGGAAGCCGCTGCGCCGGCGCCGGGCCGAGGCCGAGCCGCGCCACCCGAACGGCGGCCGTCCCGACGGCCGCGGCGAGCACCTCGTACGGCCCAACGGCCGCGGCGAGCACAACGGCCGCTCGCGACACCAGAAGCCCCCCCGGCGCGACGAGCGCGACGAACGTCTCGAGCGGGTCGATGCCGAGGCGGAGCGCGCCCCCGCGGCGGATCCGGTCCAGGCGCAGCCGCTCCACGACGCGGCGCCGCTGGTGGAGCCGCGGGCGGCGTAGCGGCGCGTGTGGCCCCGGCTCCGTGCCCGGGCCGGCATCGCCGGGGTCACACGGAGGAACGGAGGAGAACGGAGGGAACGGAAAATCGATCCGTTCCCTCCGTTGCTCGTTCCATGACGCGGTCGTTCCTGGCGATGGGTCGATTCAGGCCAGCACGCACCCTACCCGGTCGGGCGCATCGACCACCCGCGTGCTCGCGGGAAGCCCTCGCAGCATCCAGATCACGGTCGCGTCGCCCGCGGCCGACACCAGCATCACCCATCCGAACAGGGTGACCACCGGCGAGCCGACCGCCATCCCCCAGGCGAAGGGCACCGCTCCGAGCACGATCCCCGGCATCGCCGCGGAGGCGCGGTACGCCCGGGCCGACATCGCCGCGCTGGTGCCCACGTACGGCGTGAGGGTGCGGCCGTGGATCCCGAAGCTGATCTGCTCCCGCGGAACCCGGCCGATCAGGTGGAAGCAGACCGCGTGGATGGCCTCGTGCACCACGATCCCCACCAGCAGCGCGGGGCCGAAGAGCGCCAGCCCGAGCGTCTGGCCGGCCAGATCGCGCAGGCCGGGCTCGAAGCCCCAGATCGCGGTCCAGAGCGCCACGGCGACCCCGGCCATCGCCACGGTGGCCACCAGCGCCACCAGGTTCGCCGTCCGGAAGCTGACCGTGCGGTCGGCGCTCGCCGGGCCGGTGCGGTCGCGCTGAATCTCCTCGTTTGCCATCTGACGACTCGTGTTCTGAGAGCAGGGTCTTATCGACTGCAGGTGCTGGGAATCTCGGCGATCCGGGACGATCGCGCTGCCCGACGGGCGTGGGCGGCGGCGATGGCGGTGTGAAGCGCGGGCCTGGCGGAACGAGCGCCGGTCCTGATCCCTGGCATGTAATACCGAGTTGCAGAGAGACTTGTTCGGGTATGAGATCCAAAGGAAATGTGAGATTTCTTCAGTGATGAAACTCCTGTTTCTCGCGCCCGTACGGCGGGATGGTCTCACCTCGCCCTCGTCCCTCCTGCCGCCCCTCCCCTACACGATGCACCTCGCCATCCGAGGCGTCTCCAAGACGTACACCAACGGCGTGCGCGCACTGCGCGACGTCACCCTCGACATCCCGCGCGGGATGTACGGCCTCCTCGGCCCCAACGGCGCCGGCAAGTCGACGCTGATGCGCACGATCGCCACGCTGCAGGAGCCCGACACCGGCACCATCACGCTCGGCGACATCGACGTGGTGCGCGACAAGGAGCGCGTGCGCCGCACCCTCGGCTACCTCCCCCAGGAGTTCGGCGTGTACCCGGGCGTGAGCGCCGAGCGGCTGCTCGACCACTTCGCGGTGCTCGAAGGCTTCACCGACCGGGCGGGGCGCCGCCGCACCGTCGAGGCGCTGCTGCGGCAGACCAACCTCTGGGACGTTCGCCGGGAGCGGCTGGGCGGCTACTCCGGCGGCATGCGCCAGCGCTTCGGCATCGCCGTCGCCCTCCTGGGCGACCCGCAGCTCATCATCGTCGACGAGCCCACCGCCGGGCTCGACCCCGCCGAGCGCGTGCGCTTCCTCAACCTGCTCAGCGAGATCGGCGAGCAGGCCGTCATCATCCTCTCCACGCACATCGTGGAGGACGTCGCGGAGCTGTGCAGCCGCATGGCGATCATCGACCGGGGCGAGATCCAGCTCGAGGCCGAGCCCCTGGCCGCCATCGCCGCGCTGCGCGGGCGGGTGTGGCGGCGCTTCGTGGAGAAGGCCGAGCTCCCCGACGTCGAGCGCCTCCACCGCGTGATCTGCACCAAGCTCCTGTCGGGGCGGACGCTCGTGCACGTGTACGCCGAATCGCGGCCAGGGCCCTCCTTCGAGCCGGCGGAGCCCGACCTCGAGGACGTGTACTTCAGCGTGATGGCCGGCCACCAGGGCGCCCGCGCCGTAGCCGCATCGCCGGAGGCGGCAGCATGACGCTCGGGGAAGTGTTCCGCTTCGAGATCGGGTACCGCCTGCGCCAGCCGTCGACCTGGGTGTACGCCCTCGTGCTCTTCGGGATCCCCTTCCTGATGCTGCACGCGATCGGCGGGAGCCGTCAGCACCTCAACGCGCCGGTGATGGTGGCGAACGGCTCGGCGCTGCTCGGCGGCATCGCGATGCTGGTGACGGCGGGGATCTTCGGCGATGCGGCCGGGCGCGACGCAAAGTCGCGGATCTATTCCCTGTTCTACACCTCGCCGCTCCGCGAGTCGCATTACCTGGGCGGGCGCTTCCTGGGCGCGGCCGCGGTGAACGCCGTGCTCCTCGTGGGAGTGCCGCTCGGGCTCTTCGCCGCGTCGGTGATGCCGTACATGCCGGCGGGGAAGTTCGGCCCGGTGCAGCCGGCCGCGTACGTGCAGGCGTACCTCCTCCTCCTCCTTCCCAACCTGGTGGTGATCGGCGCGTTCATGTTCGCCGCGGCGGCGCTCACCCGGCAGCCGCTCGCCACGTACCTCGGCGGCATCGCGCTCTTCGCCCTGGGCTCCATCGCCGGCCGGCTCGCCGGAGGCTCCCCCGGCGGTACGCTCCCGGCGCTCCTCGACCCGTTCGGCGGCCGTCCCGTGGCGCTGACCACGCAGTACTGGACGCTGGCCGAGCGCAACGTGCGGCTCATCGGGGTGCCCGACGTCCTGCTGTGGAACCGCGTGCTCTGGCTCGCCGTGGCGGCGGGCGTGCTCACGCTGCTTGTCGCGCGCTTCCGCTTCGGCCACCTCGGCGGAGCGGGGCGGCGCCGGTGGGGGCTTCGGCGGCCCGTGGTGGACACGGTGCCCGGGCGCCCGGCGCCGGCCGGGGCTCTGCGCGCGCCCTCCACGGGGCGCTCGTTCTCGCGCGGGGCGCGGGTGCGGCAGACCCTCGCCATCGCCGCCCGCGCGTGGCGCGAGATCGCGGCGACCCGCGCATCGCTCGTGGTGGTCGCCGGCGCGCTTTGCTTCGTCTTCGCCTTCGGCTGGGACGTGGGGTCGGAGATCTTCGGGACCTCCACCTGGCCCGTCACCCAGCTGATCGCCGGCACGGTGCTGAGCGCGGCGCTGGCGCCGGTGATGGCGCTGCTGGTCGCCATCTTCGCCGGCGAGCTCGTCTGGCGCGAGCGCGAGGTGGGGATGGGCGACATCGCGGCCGTGGCGCCGGTGCCGAACGGGGTGGTGCTCCTGGGCCGCTTCGTGGCGCTGGTCGCCATGCTCGTGGTACTCCAGGCCGTGCTCATGGGCGCCGGAGTGCTGCTCCAGACGCTCCGCGGCTACCCCCGCTACGAGCTTGGCGTGTACCTGGAGATCCTGTTCGCGGTCAAGCTGGTCGATTACGTGCTCCTCGCCGCGCTGGCGATGGCGGTGCACGTGGTGGTGAACCAGAAGTACGTGGGGCACCTGGTGGTCGTGCTCTACTTCGCGTTTACGACGGTCTCGGAGCTCCTGGGGCTCCGCCACCGCATGCTCGTCTACGGCTCGGACCCGGGGTGGATCTGGTCGGACCTGAACGGCCTGGCGCCCTTCGTGGAGGGGCTCGCGTGGTTCAAGGTGTACTGGGCGGCGTGGGCCCTTTTGCTGGCGGTGATCGCCAACCTGTTCTGGGTCCGCGGACGCGAGGCGGGCTTCCGGGCACGGCTGGCGCTCGCGCGGCAGCGCCTCCGCGGCCCGGCGCTGCACGCGGCGGCGGTCGCGGCCGCGCTGATCGTGTCGGTGGGCGGCTTCGTCTTCTACAACACCAACGTCCTCAACGACTACGACGATCCGGACGAGGCCGCGGCCCGGCAGGCCGGGTACGAGCGGCGCTACAAGCGCTTCGAGGGGGCGCCGGAGCCCAGCCTGGTCGCGGCGCGGGTGCGCGTGGAGCTGTATCCGGCGGAGCGCGCGGCCGAGATCAGCGGGTTGTTCCGCTTCGTGAACCGTACCGCCGGGCCCATCGATTCGCTGCACGTGCTGCCGAGCCTGGAGGTGGAGACGCGCGCGCTCGGCTTCGACCGGTCCGCGCGCCTGGTGGTGGACGACCGCACGCGGCACTATCGCATCTATGCGCTCGAACGTCCCCTTGCGCCGGGGGACTCGCTCTCCATGCGCTTTCAGGTTGCGTCGCGGCCGCGCGGGTTCCGGAACGAAGGGGCGCCGACGGCGGTGACCGCGAACGGGGCCTACGTCGACCGCCGCTGGCTGCCGGCGCTCGGCTACGTTCGCGGCCGCGAGCTGGTGGACGAGCGTGAGCGCCGGGAGCACGGCCTCGCGCCGCGGACGCCCCTCCCGACCGCCGGCGACGTGGAGACGCGCGAGGCCGGCCCGGGCGCGCGCAGCGTGGAGCTGGTGGACGTGGAGACGGTGATCGGCACCGACGCGCGCCAGATCGCCGTGACGCCGGGCAGGCTCGTGCGCGAGTGGCGCGAGGGTGGACGACGCTACTTCCACTACCGCACCGAGGCGCCGGCCCGCTACGGCGGCGCCGTTCTCTCGGCGGAGTACGCGGTGCGCGAGGCGAGCTGGAACGGAGTCCGGCTGCGCGTCTACCACCATCCCACGCACGACGTGAACGTCGGCCGGATGATCCGGAGCATGCAGGCGTCGCTCGCGTACTTCTCGGAACACTTCGGCCCGTACCCGTACCGGGAGCTGAGCATCGCCGAGTTCCCGCGCTACGCGTCGTTCGCCCGCGCACACCCGGGGATGATCGCCTTCTCGGAGGGGGGCGCCTTCCTCACCCGCGTCGATTCCGGGGAGATCGACCGGCCGTACTTCGTGGTGGCGCACGAGACGGCGCACCAGTGGTGGGGTGGGCAGGTGATCCCGGCCCAGGCGCCGGGGGCGTCGTTCGTCTCGGAGACGCTCGCGCAGTACAGCTCGATGATGGTGCTGGAGACCACGTACGGGCGGGAGATGGCGCGGCGCTTCCACGACTACCACATAACCGAGTACCTGCGCGGCCGGACCGTCTACACGAACCGTGAGGTGCCGCTGCTCGACGTGGTGGGCCAGGGCTACCTGCACTACTTCAAGGGCGGCGCGGCGATGTACACGCTGCGCGAACGCGTCGGTGCCGAAGCGGTGAACGGCGCGCTGCGGCGGTTCCGCGAAAGGTTCTCCGGGCCCGACGCGCCCCCGGCGACGTCGCGCGCCCTGTATGCCGAGCTCCAGGCCGCCACCCCCGACTCGCTGCGGCCGCTGCTCTCGGACCTCTTCGAGCACATCACGCTCTGGAACGTGCGTGCCGACTCGGCCCGCGCCGAGGCCGTGGGCGGCGGCGCTTGGCGGCTGACGCTGTTCGTCGATGCGTCCAAGGCGCGCGCCGACAGCATCGGAAACCAGACGCCGGTGGCGATGAACGACCTGGTCGAGGTCGGGGTCTTCGCCGGGCCGCCGCGGGGCGGCACGCCGGGGGAAGAGGTGTATCTGAAGCAGCACCGCATCCGTGCCGGCAAGCAGACGATCGTGCTCACCGTGCCGCGTCTGCCCGCGCGCGCAGGCGTCGACCCGTACCGCACCCTCATCGAGCGGGAGCGCGACGACAACGTCGCCGAGGTCCGGTCCGGCGCGGACACCCGGCGGAATGATCGTTGAAGCGGTGCGGGGCCGGCCATTCTTGCCGACGACAGGCTTGCGCGCCGGCCCCGCATGCGTTGGCAGTTGGGGCGTTATACCCGCGGCTGCCGTGTGCTTCATCGCTGGTGTTGATGAGTCCAGCAGATGACGTCTACCTACAACGAATCTCGCAAGGTTACGGAATGACCATGGTTATCTTCAAAGAGGATGTGAAGCTACTCTTCCGGTTCGCCACTGATCGTGCTGTCGACGCTGTCGGGGTGCGTGCCTCTCTCGGTCTCGGTACGGATGTCATTCTGGGAGAGATCCGCCTCCGTAACGCGTCCCTTGCTAATCGGAAGTTCCGCAGCGTGAATCGCGGCAACCTTATGAGGACACATGAGGTTGCCGCTCTTTTGGGCTCCGCCTGTACCCATGTAAAGGCACCACAAAACCCTTGTGGCGTTTGCTTCGTGCGCTTATACATGGCTC
>DASWMA010000694.1:0-20481 GCA_036399995.1 Longimicrobium sp.
CCCGCCTCCGTACCTCCGTACCTCCGTACCTCCGTACCTCGTCAGTTCCCGCCGGACGAGGCGAACCGTGCGTTCTGGGCCGCTTCCACCACCCGGTCGCTCACGGCGCGGCGGAGCGCCTGCATGCGGTTGTTGCCCTCGGAGTCGTAGGTGCGGTTGGCGAGCAGCACCACCCAGGTGCCCAGGTCGGGGTCGATCCAGATGGAGGTGCCCGTATAGCCCGTGTGGCCGAAGGAGTTGGAGCTCACCCGGCCGCCGAACATGCTGCTCCCGCCGCCGTAGCCCGGCGTGTCCCACCCCAGGGCACGGGTGCCGCTCCCCGGCTGGCGCTGGGTGAACTGGCGGATGGTGGAGGCGCGCAGCACGCGCACGCCGTCGAGCTCGCCGCCGTTCGCCATCATCGCGGCGAAACGCGCGACGTCGTGGGCGGTGGAGAAGAGGCCGGCGTTCCCCGCGATCCCGCCCAGGCGGCGGGCGATGGGGTCGTGCACGCGGCCGCGGAAGGCGTCGCCCATGTCGCGCGAGGTGCCGGCGCAGCGGCTGCACCCCTCGCCGGGCCAGTAGGTGGTGCTGCGCATGCGCAGCGGGCCGTACACGCGCCGGTCGAGCAGGCGGTAGAGCGGCTCTCCCGCGGCGCGCTCGGCGGCGGCGTACAGGATCACCATGCTCAGGTCCGAGTACGACACCCGCATCCCCGGCGTGGCGCGCAGCGGCGTGGCCAGCACGTAGCGCAGCGCCTGCTCGGGGCTCATCCCGTTCGGCACACTCACGCCGTCGGGAAGGCCGGAGGTGTGGGTGAGCAGGTGGCGCAGCGTCACGCGCTCCTTGCCCATCCCCGAGAACTCGGGAAGATACGCCGCGACCGGATCGTCCAGGCGGACCTTGCCGTCTTCCACCAGCAGCATCACGGCCGTGGTGGTGCCCACCACCTTGGTGAGGCTCGCCAGGTCGTAGACGGTGCGGTCGGGGTCCACCGGGGCGGAGCCGGGGCCGCGGCCCACGTTCCCCATCCCCTGTTCCAGCACCACGCGGGCACCGCGCCCGATGGCCAGCGCCGCACCCGGGAAGGCGCCGCGCTGCATGTCGTTCCACACGGCTTCCTCGGCGTGGATCAGCGCCGTGGCGCTCAGCCCCACCGAAGAGGCAGGCGTGAGCTCGTGCGAGGCGCCGATGGCGCGGTCCCCCGGGGCCGGTTCAGGCCTGCGCACGGAGTCGGTTCCCGGCATGGCGTACAGAGACGCCGCCAGGAGCAGGGCGGAGATGGACATGGGTATACTGCGGGTTTTGGGAACTACGGTGTGGGGGAATTCCAGAATACCCCCTCGTGCGATCCCTGTCAACAACCCTGACTTAGGAGATTCTTGACCGTCCCCTCCAAGGGACGTTCATCCATGTGCCACGCGGGTGATCGCCCGGTGCACGGTGCAGACATGCACCCCGGATCAATGTCCCCATATTGCAGAGGGTAAGACATTGATTCATATCGACTTCCGGAGTTCCGCGCGTCACCGGGCGGGGCCCTCTCCCTGGCACCTGGGGGCGCCTGTCCCTCCCCCAAAAACGGCCTGGGGGAGGGACCCGGGCTCGCTTCGCTCGCGGCTGCTCGTCGCGTGGGCGGCGAGAGGCGGCGGAGGATCAGCGGTTGTACACGCGGCGGACGAGGATCCGCCCGCGGGGTCTACGCCTGATCCGCGCGTCTAACCGGCTTCTAACGGAGAACGGACGGAGGCGGGGATTTACGACACCCGGATGGCGGGGCAGAAAGTCCGCGGCTGGTTCGTTCCCCAGCAACGGACGACGGAAGAGGGGAACCGACGAACCGGGGAGGCACGCATGAGGAGCATCCGCAGGTCTGCGCATGTGCCACAGTTCGACGTGGCGGCCGAGATCAACGTGACGCCGATGATCGACGTGATGCTGGTGCTGCTCATCATCTTCATGGTGGTGACGCCCTCGATGGCCGGCGCCACCCTTCCCCAGGCGCGCCACGCCCAGTACGAGCCGGAGAAGCACCCCACCGTGATCATCGACGCGCAGGGCCGGATGTCGCTGGAGGTGGGGCGGCGCACCGAGCGCTTGGACCCGCGCCAACTGCAGGCCCGCCTGGTGAGCGTCTCCGCCGCGCGCCCCAACGACCACGTGCTGTACCTGAAGGCCGACCGCGACCTGCAGTACACCCAGGTGCTCTCCGCACTGGAAGCGGCGCGGGCGGCCGGGGTGGTGCGCGTGGCCGCCATCACCGAGAAGCCGGCGCGCGACCGGCGCCGCTGACGATCTCCTCGTTCACGACATCTGGCACGTCCTCGGAAACAACGACTTACACGTCGACCACGGGAGGCACACATGGCGATGGGAGTTGCGGCTCAGAAGGGCGGGATGGCGGCGGAGATCAACGTGACGCCGATGATCGACGTGCTGCTGGTGCTGCTGATCATCTTCATGGTGGTGCAGCAGGGGATGCAGAAGGGTCTCCCGGTGCAGGTGCCGCCCCCTGCGAAGGACCAGGCTCCCCCGCCCTCGAAGCCCGAGCAGATCGTGCTGGAGGTGCTGCCGGGCGGCCGCTACGCCATCAACACGCAGCCCGTGGGCGCCGAGGGCGTGCAGGGAGCCGTGGGGCGCGTGTTCGCCGGCCGGCCGCGCAAGGTGCTGTTCGTGAAGGCCGGCGAGGGCATCACCTACGGCCAGGTCACCAGCGCGGTGGACGCCAGCCGCGCCGCCGGCGTGGAGGTGATCAGCCTGGTGCCGGCGCCGGAGTGATGTGATACCGGATCCGCATGAGCAGGCGTTGAATCCGGGATCGCTGGATCTCACCCAAGGGGTTTGCCGAGCGAGGGGATGCCGCGGAATGGCGATCCCCTCGTTTGCATCGTCGCGGTGGGACTATCCGCAGGTGCCCATGCAGGAGTCGAAATCCGTGCAGGCAAGGGTACAGTCGAGGTAATTCGTGTCGCCGCAGACCTCGTAATCCCACGTCTGGCAGAACCAGTCATCGGAAACCTGGCAGATGCACACCGACTCGCCTTCCTCCGGTACGTCGTGGCCCTGCACGGTGCCACGCGAGATGGACGGGGCGGGGACGGTTTCGAACGACTCGACCTGCAGCGACTCCAGCTTCAGCTTGCGCATCTCGTGCTCCGGCCAGGGGATCGGTGGTCCTGCATCTCGCAGGAGTGTTGATTGTGCAACGGGTGACCAGCGGACGTGGCTGATCGTAGCCGGACGGGCGGTCGTGCGAGAACGAACGAGGGGATGCCGCGGAATGGCAGCCCCTCGTTTGCGTCGTTGCGGTGGACTATCCGCAGGTGCCCATGCAGGAGTCGAAATCCGTGCAGACGAAGGTACAGTCGAGGTACTGCGTGTCGGGGCAGGCCTGGTAATCCTGCGTGTCGCAGGCCCAGTCGTCGGAACCCATGCAGAGGCACACCGACTCGCCGCCCTCGGAGACTGCGTCGTGGCCCTGCACGGTGCCACGCGAGTTGGACCGGGCGGGGATGATCTCGAACGATTCGACCTGCAGCGACTCCAGTTTCAGCTTGTGCATCTCGTGCTCCGGCGAGGGGATGGGTGGTCCTGCGTCCTGGAGGGTGTGCCCGAAAGGTGTAAGTATGTCCGGAATTGTGCAACTGGGGCCCGCAGCGGGGCTGGCATCCACCCTCCCGGCGGTCGAAATTCGCGGCATCGCGGCTACCAGCGACGCGCAATCCGCCTTCGCGGACTTCTCGTGGCGGCCGTAGCTGATCGTTGGCGGACGAGGCGGGTGCATGATAGCCCCCTGCCCCGCTCTGCAGGCGAGCGGTGAACGTCCTGGGGAGACGGAGGCGCTCCTGCCGTCCCTGTCCCCGCCCGTGCCGCGGTACGACATTGTCGCGCGGGCCCTTGCCAGGAATGCACCCGCGCGCGCATACTGTGCGGCGATTGGGGGCCGCCGCTCCGTGAGCCTCACGGGCGGCGGCCTTCCGTTTGACGGCAACCCGGGGAAAACCCACCCCACCCACCGGCACGCCTTCGCCTCACGATGCTGAAGTTCTTCCGGCGCTTCACGCTCACCCAGTGGATCTTCATCGGGATGGCCACGGGCATCCTGCTCGGGTGGATCTTCCCGGACAGCGAGCGCGCGATCCACGGCGGGTGGTCGGCGAGCGACCTGAAGCTGCTCTCCGACATCTTCGTGCGCGGGATCAAGATGATCATCGCGCCGATCCTCTTCGCCACGCTGGTGATGGGGATCGCCGGGCATGGCGACGACCTCAAGAAGGTGGGGCGGCTGGCCTTCCGCTCCATCCTCTACTTCGAGATCGTCACCACCATCGCGCTCGCCGTGGGGCTGCTCGCGGTCAACATCGCGCGCCCGGGCGACAGCCCGCGCCTGACGGCCGCGATCCAGGCGGCGGAGCGCTCCGGCGGGCCTCCCGCGCTGGCCGAGCCCAAGGGGTTCGCCGATCACGTGCGCGACGTGGTGCCCACCTCCTTCATCGACGCGCTGGCGCACAACAACGTCCTCCAGATCGTCTTCTTCTCCATCCTCTTCGCAGTGGCGCTCACCCAGGTGAGGGGCCGGCCCAAGGACGCGATCCTCGGGTTCTGCGAGGGGCTGGCCGAGACGATGTTCAAGCTGGTGGGGATCATCATGCGCTTCGTCCCCATCGGCGTGGGCGCGGCGCTGGCGGTGACGGTGGCGCACAGCGGGCTGGCGGTGCTCCTTCCGCTGTTGAAGCTGGTGGTGACGCTGTGGGTCGCGCTGATCGTGTTCGTGCTGATCGCCCTGCTGCCGATCGCGCTGATCGCGCGGGTGCCGCTGCGCGGCTTCATCAAGCACGTGCGCGAGCCGGCGATCATCGCCTTCTCCACCACCTCGTCCGACGCGGCGCTCCCGCTGGCCATGCAGCGGATGGAGGCGTTCGGGGTGCCGCGGCGGATCGTCTCGTTCGTGATGCCCACCGGGTACTCGTTCAACCTCGACGGGACCACCCTGTACCTGGCGCTCGCCTCGGTGTTCGTGGCGCAGGCGGCGGGGCAGGACATCTCGATCGGGACCCAGATGGCGATGATGGGCACGCTGATGCTGACCAGCAAGGGCGTGGCGGCGGTGCCGCGTGCCTCGCTGGTGATCCTGTCGGGCACGCTCGCCGCCTTCAACCTCCCGCTGGCCGCGATCACGGTGATCCTGGCCGTGGACGAGCTGATGGACATGGGGCGCACCACGGTGAACCTGGTGGGGAACTGCCTGGCCACCTGCGTGATGGCGCGGTGGGAGGGCGAGTTCACCCCCGGCGTTCCCGCCGGCCCCGCCGAGCGGACCGACGTGGAGCTGGTGGCGTCGGAGGAGCGTGCGGTGGGCCAGCCGGACCTCTCCGACCACCGGCCGAGCACCCCCGAGCGCCCGGCGGGCTGACGCATCGCTCCCGGGCCCCGACGCGACGGCGCCATCCGCCCCGCCGGTGAGCGGACGACGTTGCCCCGCGCCGGCCGCGGCGCATAGTTTCGCGGGCGTTCCGGCGGGAAGCGGTTCCCGCCGGCGCGCGTTGAACGGGGGATCCCCTCCCCCGCCCGTCCCCTTCTCCTTCGATCCATGAACGCACTCTTCCGCAGGAAGCCGATCAGCGAGCTCCGCGACGAGCACGTGGACCCGCAGACCGGGGTGGAGCCCGGGCTGAGGCGCTCGCTGGGCGTGTGGCAGCTCACCTCGCTGGGGATCGGCGCCATCATCGGCGCCGGGATCTTCTCGGGCGCGGGCACGGCCATCTCGGGCGGGCCCAACCACGTGGGCGCCGGGCCCGGGCTGGTGGTGTCGTACATCCTGGTGGCCATCGCCTGCGGCTTCGCGGCGCTCTGCTACGCCGAGTTCGCGTCGCTGATCCCGCAGGCGGGGAGCGCCTACACCTACGCCTACGCCACGCTGGGCGAGCTGGTGGCGTGGATCATCGGGTGGGACCTGATCATCGAGTACGCGGTGGGGAACATCGCGGTGGCGGTGAGCTGGTCGGCGTACTTCGTCACGCTGATGGAGGGCTTCGGCATCCACTTTCCGGCGTGGCTGACCACCGACCCGCGCACGGCGGCCCAGGGCTTCGCCGCGGTGCAGGCCGGCGGCGCCGACATCGGCGCGGCCACGCGGGTGGCCGCCGAGGCGTGGACCAGCGCGCCGCAGCTGCTGGGGCTGCCGGTGATCTTCAACCTCCCGGCGGTGCTGATCGTGCTGCTGATCACCTGGATCCTGGTGATCGGCATCCGCGAGAGCGCCTGGGCCAACACGGTGATGGTGGTGCTGAAGCTGGCGATCCTCCTCTTCTTCATCACCATCGGCGCGTTCTGGGTGCGGCCCGAGAACTGGAGCCCGTTCATGCCCAACGGGTGGAACGGGGTGTTCGTGGGGGCGTCGCTGATCTTCTTCGCCTACATCGGCTTCGACGCGGTGTCGACCGCGGCCGAGGAGGCGCGCGACCCGCAGCGCGACATGCCCAAGGCGATGATGCTGTCGCTGCTGGTGACCTCGGTGATCTACATCGTGGTGACGCTGGTGATGACGGGGCTGGTGCCCTGGAGCTCGCACGGCACCGCCGACCCGCTGGCGGCGGCGTTCACCGAGCGCGGCTACGACTGGGCAGCGGGGATCATCTCGTTCGGCGCCATCATCGCCATGGCGTCGGTGCTGCTGGTGTTCCAGCTGGGGCAGCCGCGCATCTTCTTCTCCATGGCGCGCGACGGGCTCCTGCCGCCGTTCGCGGCCAAGCTCCATCCGAAGTACCGCACGCCGCACGTCACCACCATCCTGACCGGGCTGTTCGTGGCGTTCTTCGCCGCGTTCGCCAACATCAACGAGGTGATCGAGCTGACCAACATCGGCACGCTGTTCGCCTTCGTGCTGGTGGCGGTGGGGGTGATGGTGCTGCGCGTGCGCGAGCCGGAGCGGCACCGGCCGTTCCGCACCCCCGCCATCTGGTTCGTGGCGCCCGCGGCGGTCGTGTCGTGCGGCTTCCTGATGTACCAGCTCCCGTGGGTCACCTGGAGGCGGTTCGGGCTGTGGCTGGCGGCGGGGCTGGTGTTCTACTTCCTCTACGGCTACTGGAAGAGCCGGCTGCGCGAGCGCCCGGCGAGCTGAGCCGGAACGCGGTCACCGTCCAAACGAAGCGCCCCTCCCGAGCCACGGGAGGGGCGCTTCGTCGTTCGTGCAGCGTCCGGCCTCAGGCGCAGCACTGGTGCAGGGTCAGCGTGAGGCAGGTCGTGCCCGTGATCGCGCCGGGCGCCTCGGGCTTGTCGGTCTCGAACGAGGCGACCCGCAGGTCGGCCACGTCCAGCGTCAGCTTCTTCATACAATCCTCCAGGTGAGGTAAAGGTCAGGGTACGACAGGGTTGATCGGGTCGTCGGCCAAGGTGGGTGCGATGAGCCGCGCAGGTGCGACGGAAGAGCCGGCCACGCGCGGAGCGCCACTCTTGGCCTGGCGACGCGCGGCACCTGATCACGATGCGACCACAATCGTAAGCACGCCTGACAAATTCACGTAAACCGTTGTTCGACAATGCGATCATGCGCTACGGCACCTCTCGCGAGTAGCGCGGGCCGCAGAATGTTCATGGGGTGGTGATGGTGCACTCCGGGACCGACGGGTCCCAAACTTCTGCCGTCATCCGCGTGTCAACCAAACAGATGCGGTACGGGGCCACGGTCCGCGTTGCCGAGCGGGAACCCGGCGGGGCGCGCACCAGATCTCCGGCGGAGGGCAAGGAGACCACGGAGCTTTTCTCCGTCGCTCCCGTGCCTCGGTTGGAGAATCATGTGATCCCTCCGAAACGGTGCGTCATACCAGATCCTGCTGAACACTTACTGCAACAACGGTCACACGGAGAAGCGGAGTAGAACGGAGGAAACGGAGAACTTCGTCGCAGTTCCTCCGTTTTCTCCGTTCTACTCCGTTCCTCCGTGTGACCCCTTCAGCGATGCTGGTGCAGCAACGGATCTCGCGGATTCGGCATCACCCTTCGCGCGCGCTGCGATCCTCGGCGAGGAGCGCGGCCAGCGCCGCCACGTGGGGCGGCTTCAGCGCGGTGATGTGGTTCCCCGCCCCGGCCGAGAACACCAGATCGGGCGCCCACTTCCGCCATCCCCGCTCGACTTCGGCGAATTGCGCGCGGTTCGCCGCCTCGTCCATCGCGGGATCGTCGACCAGCACCAGCCGGAGCCGGCCGGGATAGACGCCCGCGGGGCGATAGCGGGTGCGCAGGCAGCGCGCGAAGGTCCGGAACGGACCGGTCAGCACCTCGAGCTGTGCACGCGCGCCGATCAGGCCGTGCTCGACCATCTTCCCGTGGAGGAGCTTCAGCCACCCGGCTTCGTCGCGCGAAGCGACCTCGGCGGGCCCGATCCCGAAGGGCCGCTCCGTGGCCAGCTCCATGACCTCCACCAGCTTCAGGAAGGCCTCCGCGGCGCCGCACTCGCGGACCCCGGCCTCGGAATCGTCCGGCACCTCGCTGTCGAGGATGGTGAGCGACGTGGGCGGGCGCCCCGCCTGGTGAAGCCGCAGCGCCATCTCGAGCGCCACCCATCCCCCGAAGGAGTGGCCCAGCAGGTGGACGGGCCCCACGGGGCAGGCCTCGCAGAGCGCGCGGAGGTAGTATTCCGCGGCCGCCTGGACGGTGGCGTGGGGCGGCGCCTCGCCCTCCAGCCCGCGCGGCTGGAGCCCGTGCACCGGCACGGACGGGCCGAGCGCCGACAACAGGTGGATGAAGGTGGTGACGCCGTTCCCGGCGCCCGGCACGCAGAAGAGGGGCGCGGCGCCGGCCGCCCCGCCCTGGAGCGTCACGAGGGGCGAACCGCCCCCGGCGGAGACCGGAGCCGCCGCCTCCTCCCGCGCCCGGCCGATCGCGCGCGACAGCGCCCCGCCGAGGGTGGCCGTGTTCGGCGCCCGCATCATGGACAGGTGCGTCCCCGGCACGGGCGTGACCCGGAGCCGGTTCGCGGGGACGGTGGCCTGCCAGCCGCGCGTCAGCTCCGGATCGGCGCTCCCCTGGGCGGGGAAGAGGTGGACGGCCACCGGGAGCGGCAGCGGCGAGTATTCGTGCATGGCGCACTGGTTGCGCAGGCCGCTGCGCATCTGCCGCGCCTGCTCCACGGTGACGTCGCCGGCGAGGAGCCCCGTCTCGCGGCACCGCGTGACGAAGGTCTCCAGCTCCGCGTCGCCGCTGTCGACACCCACCTCGTCGAGCTCCACGCGCCCGCTCGGCTCCACGGCCTCGCCCATCCCGAGCACGTGCAGGAGCAGCGCGTGCTTCTGCGCCGCCTCGTGCGCATCGGCGCCGCCGCGAACGGGGTGGTAGCTGTCGAACATCCCCACGAACTCGACGACCTCGTCGCGACCGATCAGCTGCGCGGCGACCTCGTACGCGAGGACGCCCCCGAACGACCACCCCGCCACCCGATAGGGGCCCGAAGGCTGCACCTCGCGGATCATCCGCACCAGGCGCGCAGCCATCCCCTCGATGGTGCGGAGCGGCGGCTCCGCCGGCGACGCCGCCGGGAGCGCGTACACCGGGATCCCGGCGTCGACGTGGGGGTGCAGCACCTGCGCGTACCGCGTCGACCCCATCCCTTCGTGCACCAGGAAGAGGGGGGACCCGTTGCCGGTCGCACGGATCGCGATCGCCCGGTCGCTCCGCTGCGGGTCGCCACCGGCCCCGGCCAGGCGGGCGGCGAGCGACTCCACCGTCGGGTGCGAGAAGACGTGCGCCAGCACCACCTCGGCCTCGAGCAGCTGCCGCACCCGCGAGACCACCCGCACCGCCAGCAGCGAGTGACCGCCCAGCTCGAAGAAGTTGTCGCGGCGCCCCACCCGCTCCACGCCCAGCACCTCGGCCCAGATCTCCGCCAGCGCCTCCTCCGTCTCCCCCAGCGGCGCCTCGTACGCCTGCGCCGCGGGTGCGTCGGGTGCGGGGAGCGCGCTGCGGTCCAGCTTGCCGTTCGGGGTCAGCGGAAGCGCCTCCAGCCGCACGAACGCCGACGGCACCATGTACGCCGGGAGCACCTCGCCCAGGTGCGCGCGGAGCACCTCCGCCCCGGCCGTCTCCCCGCCGACCACGTACGCCACCAGCCGCGTCTCCCCCGGCGCGTCCTCGCGCGCCACGACCACCGCCTCGCGCACGTCCGCGTGCTCCGCCAGCCGCGTTTCGATCTCGCCCAGCTCGATGCGGTAGCCGCGCACCTTCACCTGGAAGTCGGTGCGGCCGACGAAGGCCAGCCGCCCGTCGGCTCGCCGGCGCGCCAGGTCGCCCGTGCGGTACATCCGCGCCCCCGGCTCGCGGCTGAACGGATCCGCGACGAAGCGCTCGGCCGTCAGCCCGGCCCGATCGCGGTAGCCGCGCGCCACCCCGTCGCCGCCGATGCACAGCTCGCCGGCCACGCCCACGGGAACGGGCTCGCCCGCCGCGTCCACCACGTAGACGCGCGTGTTCGCCACCGGCCGGCCGATCGACACGTGCCCCGGCGTCTCCAGCGAAGCGGGCGTGACCTCCTCCACCGTCGACCAGATCGTCGTCTCGGTCGGCCCGTACACGTTCCAGAGCGCGCCGACACGCTCCCGGACCGCCGACGCCAGCTCCGCGCGGAGCGCCTCTCCGCCGCAGAGCGCACGCAGCCCCGGCGCCCCCTCCCATCCGCCTTCCACCAGCATCCGCCAGGTGGCGGGCGTGGCCTGCATCACCGTGGGCGCGTGCTCGCGGATCGCCTTCGCCACCGCGGCCGGATCGCCGCTCCGCTCCGCCGGGAGCACGATCGTCCGCGCGCCGTGGAGGAGGGGGAGGAAGATCTCCAGCACGGAGATGTCGAAGGCGCAGGTGGTGAGCGCCAGCACGCGGTCGGCGGGCTCCATCCCTACGGTCTCGCGCATCGACCCGAGGAGGTTGACCACGCCGCGGTGCGGGACGATCACCCCCTTGGGCCGCCCCGTGGAGCCGGAGGTGTACATCACGTAGGCGGGACGGTCCGCCCCGGCCACGAGCCCGGCCGGACCCGGATCGTCGCCCGCCGCCGCGTCGTCGTGAAGCCCCAGGAGGGGGATCTCCATCGCGCCGAGAAGCGCGTCGATCTCGGCGCTCCGCTCTCCGTGCGCGAGCACCGCGGCGGGAGCGGCGTCACGGAGGATCCAGCCGAGCCGGTCGGCGGGGTGCGAGGGATCGAGCGGGACGTATGCCCCGCCAGCCTTGAGCACACCCAGGAGGGCGACCACCATCTCCGCGCTCCGTTCCACGCAGAGCGCCACCCGCGACTCCGGGCCCACGCCCAGCGCGCACAGGCGGCGCGCCACCCGGCCGGCGCGCGCGTCCAGCTCCGCGTACGTGAGCACGCCGGCATCGGAGACGATGGCCACCGCGCCGGGCGTTCGCGCCGCCTGTGCCTCGAAGAGCTGGTGGATGCACAGGTCGCGCGGATACGCCGCCTCGGTGTCGTTCCACTCCTCCAGCACCCGGGCGCGCTCCGTCTCCGGCATCAACGCCAGCCGGGCCACCCGCCGGCCCTGGTCCGCGGCCATCCCCTCCAGCACCCGCCGCAGGTATCCGGCGTAGCGCTCCACCGTCTCCCGCTCGAAGAGCGCGGCGGCGTACGTCACGCTCCCCGCGATCCTTCCGCCGCGCTCCCAGAGCGTCAGCGACAGGTCGACGTTGGCCGTCACCTGCGCGGACGAGGCCGCCGGCGCGCTCGGCCCCCCGTCCGACCGCTCCGGCGGTCCGGCCGGCTCCACCGGCGCGAGGGTGAGGCCGGGGAGCCCGGCGCCGCCGCCGGGGGCGTTCTGCCAGGTGAACATCGCCTGGAAGAGCGGCGCGTGCGCCATGCTGCGCACCGGCCGGACGAGCTCCACCACCTGCTCGAAGGGGATGTCCTGGTGATGCTGCGCACCGAGCGCGCGCTCGCGCACCCGCCCCAGCAGCTCCGCCACCGTCGCCGTGTCGGAGAGCTCCACGCGCACGGGGAGCACGTTCACGAAGACGCCGATCAGCCCCTCGATCTCCGCCCGCCCGCGGTTGGCCGTCGGCGTGCCGACCACCACCTCGCCCTGCCCCGACAGGCGGGAGAGCGTCGCCGCCCAGCCGGCCAGGAGCGTCATGTACAGCGTGGCCCCGTGCCGCCGGGAAAGCTCCTTCAGCGAGGCCGAGAGCGCCTCGCCCAGCACCAGGCTCACGGTGGCGCCGGTGTAGTCCTGCCGCGCCGGCCGCGCGTGGTCCGTGGGCAGCTCCAGCAGCTCCGGGGCGCCGGCGAGCGCCCGCGTCCAGTAATCCGCCTGCCGCCGGAGCACCTCGCCCTCCATCCACCGCCGCTGCCACGCCGCGTAGTCGGCGTACTGCACCGGGAGCGGCGGGAGCGGGTCGGGGAGCCCCTCGCGGAAGGCGCCGTAGAGCGCGCCCAGCTCGCGGGTGAACACCCCCATGCTCCACCCGTCGGAGACGATGTGGTGCATGGTGACCAGGAGGACGTGGTCGTCCTCGGCCATGCGCACCAGCATCCCCCGGATCAGCGGGCCCCGCGCCAGGTCGAAGGGCGCGCGCGCGTCCTCGGCCGCCAGCCGTGCCAGCTCCCGCCCCGCGCCGGGACTGCCCGACAGGTCGTGCTCCGCGAGCGAGAACCGGCTCTCCCCCGCAGGGGCGATCCGCTGCTCCGCCACGCCGTCGTGCTCGGGGAAGACGGTGCGCAGCGCCTCGTGCCGCTCCACGACCCGGTCCAGCGCGCGGACCAGCGCGCCGCGGTCGAGCTCGCCCTTGAGCCGCATCCGCGCCGGCAGGTGGTACGCCGACCCCGTCCCCTCCATCCGGTCCATGAACCAGAGCCGCTGCTGCGCAAAGGAGAGCGGCAGCGGCGCCGAGCGGTCCGCCGGCTCGATCGGCGGCAGCTCCGCGCGCGCGGCCTCGCCCACCCCCCGCGCGAGATCGGCCAGCACCGGGCGCTCGAAGAGGTCGGCGAGCGCCATCTCGGCACCCAGCACCTGCCGCACCCGCGAGATCACCTGCACGGCCAGGAGCGAGTGGCCGCCCAGCTCGAAGAAGTGGTCGTGGCGGCCCACCCGCTCCACCTTCAGCAGCTCGGCCCAGATCTCCGCCAGCGCCGCTTCCGTCTCGCCCACCGGCGCCTGGTAGCCGCGCCGTGCGTAGGCGTCTCCCTCGGGCGCGGGGAGCGCCTTGCGGTCGAGCTTGCCGTTCGGCGTCAGCGGCAGCGCTTCGAGCCACACGAACGCCGAGGGCACCATGTATTCGGGGAGACGCTGGGAGAGGTGCGCGCGCAGCGCCTCCACCGTCGGCGCGTCGCCCACGCAGTAGGCCACCAGCCGCTTGCCGCCGCCCGCCTCGTCGCGCGCCACCACCACCACGTCGCGCACGTCGGCGTGCTCGCGCAGCCGCGCCTCCACCTCGCCCAGCTCGATGCGGAAGCCGCGCACCTTCACCTGCGCGTCCAGGCGGCCCAGGTACTCCAGCGTGCCGTCGGCCCGCCACCGCGCGCGGTCGCCGGTGCGGTACAGCCGCCCGCCCGGCTCTGTGCCGAAGGGCTCGGGGATGAAGCGCTCGGCGGTGAGCCCCGCGCGCCCCAGGTACCCGCGCGCCACCCCCGCCCCGCCGATGTACAGCTCGCCCGCCACGCCCACCGGCACCGGCTGCAGCGCGCGGTCCAGCACGTACGTCCGCTCGTTGGCCAGCGGCACGCCGATCGTCTCGGGGCCGCCCGCGCGCCGCAGCGTGCCGGTGCTGTACGTCGTCGTCTCCGACGGGCCGTACAGGTCGTAGACGCGCTCGATGCCGCGCGCGTACAGCGCGTCCACCAGCGCCGGCTTCAGCGGCTCGCCGGCCAGGTTCACCGTGGTGACGCCGCCCGGGATCCCGCCGTGCTTCAGCAGCGCTGCGATCGCCGAGGGGACGGTGTTGATCAGCCGCACCTCGCCGGCCCGCGCGGAGCGCGTCAGCGCCAGCGCGTTCTCCACCACGATCACGCGCCCGCCCCGGGCCAGCGGCAGGAACAGCTCGTAAACGGAGAGGTCGAAGCAGATGGAGGTGGCGGCCAGCATCCCCGACAGCTCTTCGGCCGTGTGCAGGCCGGAAGCCCACGAGACGAGCGTGACCGCGCTGGCGTGCTCGATGGCCACGCCCTTCGGTACGCCGGTGCTCCCGGAGGTGTAGATCAGGTACGCGAGGTTGCGCGGCGTGGCTCCGCCCGGCGGGTTGGCCGCGCTCTCCGCGGCGATCCGGCCGGCCGACTCGTCGATGCTCACCACCCGCACGCCGGGCGAGACGGGGACCAGGCCGCGCAGCGACGTTTGCGTGAGCAGCACCGCCACGCGCGAGTCGTGCAGCGTGAAGGCCAGCCGCTCGGCGGGGTAGGCCGGATCCAGCGGCACGTAGGCGCCGCCGGCCTTCAGCACGCCCAGCAGGGTGGCCACCATCTCCACGCCGCGCTGGAGGCAGACCCCGACCCGCACCTCGGGCCCCACCCCCAGGCCGCGCAGGTGGTGCGCGAGCCGGTTGGCCCGCTCGTTCAGCTCCGCATACGTCAGCTCGTCGCCTTCGTGGACGACCGCGACCGCGTCGGGCGTGCGCTCCGCCTGCGCCTCGAAGAGGTCGTGGATGCACGCGCCGGCCAGGTCATCCGTTGTCGCGGTGCGGTTCCATTCCTCCAGCACCAGCCGGCGCTCGGCCTCGGGGAGCACGTCGATCGCGTCGACCGGGCGGCTCTCATCGGCCACCATCGCCTCCAGCGCCCGCCGGAGGTAGCCGAGGAAGCGCTCCACGGTCGGCGGGTCGAAGAGCGCGGCGGCGTACTCCACCGCGCCCACGATCCGCCCGCCCCGCTCGGCCAGGGCGAGCGAAAGGTCGAACTTCGCCGTCGTCTGCGCGGCGGCCGCCGGCTGCGCGGCCGGTGCGGGCCGCGGCGCCGATCCCGCCGGTGCCAGCCCGGAAAGCTCCAGCTCGTGCCCGGGTGCGTTCTGCCAGATGAACATCACCTGGAAGAGCGGCGTGTGCGACAGGGAGCGCGCCGGCTGCACCCGCTCCACCACCTGCTCGAAGGGGATGTCCTGGTTGGCTTGCGCACCCAGCGCCCGCGCCTTCACCCGCGCCAGCGCGTCCGCGACGGAGGGAGAGCCGGAGAGGTCCACGCGCAGGGCCAGGGTGTTGACGAAGAAGCCGATCAGCCCTTCGATCTCCTCCCGCCCGCGGTTCGCCGTCGGCGTGCCCACCACCACCTCATCCTGCCCCGACAGGCGGGAGAGGGTCGCCGCCCAGCCGGCCAGCAGCGTCATGAAGAGCGTGGCCCCGTGCCGCTGCCCGAGCGCCTTCAGCTCCGCGGTCAGCCCGGAGTCGAGCTCGAAGCGGAGCACCCCGCCGGAGAAGTCCTGCCGCGCCGGGCGAGGACGGTCGGTGGGGAGCTCCAGCAGCTCCGGAGCGCCGCCCAGCGTCTCGGCCCAGTACTGCGCCTGCGGCTTCAGCACCTCGCCATCCACCCACGTCCGCTGCCACACCGCGTAGTCGGCGTACTGGACCGGCAGCGCGGGAAGCGGATCGGGCTCGCCGGCACGGAAGGCGGCGTAGAGCGTGTTCAGCTCGCGGGTGAACACGCCCATGCTCCACCCGTCACTGACGATGTGGTGCATGGTGATCAGCAGCACGTGGTCGTCGTCGCCGATCCGCACCAGCCGGCCGCGGATCAGCGGACCGCGCGCCAGGTCGAACGGCGCGTCCGCCTCGTCCGCCATCAGCCGGCGAAGCTCCGCCCCGCCTTCCGCGTGGCCGCGGAGGTCGTGCTCCGTGAGATGGAACCGGCTCGCCTCCGCCGGCGCGATCCGCTGCACCGGCGCGCCGTCCACCTCGGGGAAGGCCGTGCGCAGCGCCTCGTGACGCGCCACGATCCGGTCCAGCGCCCGCCGCAGCGCGGCCCGGTCGAGCTCGCCGCGCAGCCGCTGGCGCTCGGTGATGTGGTATGCCGCCCCCGCGCCCTCCAGCCGGTCCATGAACCAGAGCCGCTGCTGCGCGAACGAGAGCGGGAGATCGGCCCCACGCTCCGCCGGCTCGATCGGCGGGAGCTCGGTGCGCGCCGCGTGGCCGATGGCCCGCGCGAGATCGGCCAGCACCGGGCGCTCGAAGAGGTCGGCGAGCGCCACCTCGGCACCCAGCACCTGCCGCACCCGCGAGATCACCCGCACCGCCAGCAGCGAGTGGCCGCCCAGCTCGAAGAAGTGGTCGTGCCGGCCCACCCGCTCCGCCCCCAGCAGCTCCGACCAGATCGCCGCCAGCGCCTGTTCGGTCTCGCCCAGCGGCGGCTCGTGGCCGCGCGACGTGGCGAAGGCGTCGGCTTCGGGCGCCGGGAGCGCGCGGCGGTCCAGCTTCCCGTTGGGGGTGACCGGGAACGCGGCCATCCACACCAGCGCGGCGGGGATCATGTACTCCGGGAGCGCCGCGGCCAGGTGCGCGCGCAGCGCCCCGGCCTCCACCGGCGCGTCGGCCGTGTACCAGGCCGCCAGCCGCGTCGCGCCCGCGCCGTGGTCCAGCGCCACCACCACCGCCTCGCGCACGGCCGGGTGCCCGGCGAGGCGGGCCTCGATCTCGCCCAGCTCCACGCGGAAGCCGCGGACCTTCACCTGGAAGTCGGTGCGGCCCAGGAACTCGAGGTTCCCGTCCGCCCTCCACCGGCACAGGTCGCCGGTGCGGTACGCCCGCGACCCCGGCGCGCCGAAGGGGTCGGGGACGAAGCGCTCGGCCGTCAGCCCCGGCCGCCCCAGGTAGCCGCGCGCCACCGCGATGCCGCCGATGAACAGCTCGCCCGCGACACCGATCGCGGCAGGCTGTCCGGCGCGGTCCAGAACGTAGACGGTGGAGTTGTGGATCGCCCGCCCGATGGAGACGCGCTCCGCGCCCGGGTCGCACGCCCACTCCGTCACCTCGCCCGACTCGGTGGGCCCGTACTGGTTGAAGAGGCCGACGCCGGGGAGCCGCTCGTGGAAGTGGCGGACGAGCGCGGCCGAGACCGCCTCGCCGCTCACGGGGACGCGCAGCAGCCCGGTGCACCGCTCCGCGCCCGGGTGCTCCAGGAAGAGCTGGAGCATCGAGGGGACGAAGTGCGCGTGGGTGATCCCCTCGCGCTGGATGACGTCGGCCAGGTAGGCCGGGTCGCGGTGCCCGCCGGGGCGCGCCACCACCAGCCGGGCGCCCACCATCAGCGGCCAGAAGAACTCCCAGAACGATACGTCGAAGGAGAAGGGCGTCTTCTGCAGGAGCGCCTCGTCGGGCGTCATCCCGTAGCGGTCCTGCATCCACGCCAGGCGGTTCACCAGGCTCCCGTGCTCCAGCATCACCCCCTTGGGCCGCCCGGTGGAGCCGGAGGTGAAGATCACGTATCCCAGGCTCTCGGGCGTCAGCGCGCCGCGGCCGGGGTTCGTCTCCGGGAGGTGCGCCCACGCCGCGCCGCCCGCGAGGTCGACCACGGGGATGGACGATCCGGCGGTCAGCTCCGCGACCACGGCGGCGACCGGCGGGTGGGTGAGGAGGACGGCGGGAACGCTGTCCTCCACCATGTCGCGCAGGCGATCGACCGGGTAGCCGGCGTCGAGCGGGACGTACGCACCGCCCGCCTTGAGGATGGCGAGAAGGCCGACCACCATCTCCACGCTCCGCTCCACGCAGATCCCCACCCGCGCGTCGGGGCCGACGGCGAGGGAACGGAGGTGGTGGGCGAGGCGGTTCGCCCGCCGGTTCAGCTCCGCGTAGGTCAGCGACTCGCCCTCGAAGACGAGCGCCGTCGCGCCGGGCGTGCGCGCCGCCTGCGCCTCGAACAGCTCGTGGATGCAGCTCCGGCGCGGGATCTCCGCCTCCGTCGCGTTCCACGCGCGCACCACCAGGTCGCGCTCCGACTCGGCGAGGATGGGGATGCGGTCGACGCCGCGGGTGTCGCCGGCGGCCATCGCCTCCAGCACGCGGCGGAGGTAGCCGGCCCAGCGCTCCACCGTGGCCCGCTCGAAGAGCGAGGTGGCGTACTCCACCGCCCCCGCGATCCGGCCGCCGCCCGACTCGGCGAGGGCGAGGAGCAGGTCGAACTTGGCCGTCACCTGCGGCTCCAGCGCCGACGCCGGTTCCGACGCCGGTTCCGACACCGGCCCCGACATCGATCCCGGGCGCGGCGGCGGCCCCAGCGGAGCCTGCGCCAGCCCCGGGAGCTCCAGGCGCCCCCCCGGCGCGTTCTGCCAGACGAACATCACCTGGAAGAGCGGGCTGTGCGCCATGCTCCGCGCCGGCTGCACCAGCTCCACCACCTGCTCGAAGGGGATGTCCTGGTTGGCCTGCGCCTCCAGCGCCCGCGCCTTGACCCGCGCCAGCGTCTCGGCCACGGCCGGAGAACCGGAGAGGTCCACGCGCAGGGCCAGGGTGTTGACGAAGAAGCCGATCAGGCCCTCGATCTCCCGCCGGCCGCGGTTGGCCGAGGGGGTGCCGACCACCACGTCGCTCTGCCCCGACAGGCGCGAGAGGACCGCCGCCCAGCCGGCCATGACCGTCATGAAGAGCGTGGTGCCGTGCCGCCGCGAGAGCGCCTTCAGCGCGGCGGCCAGCTCCGCGTTCAGCTCGATGCCGGCCACGCCGCCGGAGAAGTCCTGCCGCGCCGGCCGCGCGTGGTCGGTGGGCAGCTCCAGCAGCTCGGGCGCGCCGGCCAGCGTCTCTTTCCAGTACTCCGCCTGCGCCTGCAGCACCTCGCCCTCCACCCAGCGCCGCTGCCATACCGCGTAGTCGGCGTACTGCACCGGGAGCGGCGGGAGCGGATCGGGGTGGCCGGCGCGGAAGGCGGCGTAGAGCGCGCCGATCTCGTGGGTGAGCACCCCCATGCTCCACCCGTCACTGACGATGTGGTGCATGGTGATGAGCAGCACGTGGTCGTCGTCCGCCATCCGCACCAGCCGCCCGCGGATCAGCGGCCCGTGCGCCAGGTCGAACCGCGCGCCGGCCTCCTCCGCCATCACCCGGCGCAGCTCCGCCCAGGCGTCGGCGCGCCCGCGGAGATCGTGGTCCACGAGGTGGAACGAGCTCGCCTCCGCCGGGGCGATCCGCTGCACGGGATCGCCGCCCGTCTCCGCGAAGACCGTGCGCAGCGCCTCGTGGCGCGCCACGATCCGGTCCAGGGCGCGGACCAGCGCGGCCCGGTCCAGCTCGCCCTTCAGGCGCAGGCGCGTGGGCATGTGGTACGCCGCGCCGGCGCCCTGCAGCTGGTCGATGAACCACAACCGCTGCTGCGCGAAGGAGAGCGGGAGATCCGCCCCGCGGTCCGCGAGCTCGATCGCCTGCAGCTCGGCGCGTGAACGCGCCTCCAGCTCGCGCGCGAAGTCGCTGAGCACGGGCCTGGTGAACACCTCGCCCAGCGCCACCTCTACCTCCAGCACCTGCCGCACCCGCGAGATCACCTGCACGGCGAGGAGCGAGTGGCCGCCCAGCTCGAAGAAGCTGTCGTGGCGGCCCACACCCTGCACGCGCAGCACCTCGGCCCAGATCTCCGCCAGCGCCTCTTCGGTGGTGCCCACCGGCGGCTCGTACTCCCGCGCCGCGTACGCATCCACCTCCGGCGCGGGGAGCGCCTTGCGGTCGAGCTTGCCGTTGGGGGTCAGCGGGAGCGCGTCCAGGCGCACGTACGCCGCCGGCACCATGTACTCCGGCATGCGCTCCGAGAGGTACGCCCGCAGCGCATCGGCCTCCACGGAGCCCGAGCCCACCACGTACGCCACCAGCCGCTTGTCGCCCGGCGTGTCTTCGCGGACCAATACGACGGCCTCGCGCACCTCGGGGTGCTCGGCCAGCCGCGCCTCCACCTCGCCCGGCTCGATGCGGAAGCCGCGGATCTTCACCTGGAAGTCGGTGCGGCCCAGGAACTCGATCGTCCCGTCCGCCAGCCACCGCGCCAGGTCGCCCGTGCGGTACATCCGCGCGCCGTTCTCCGAGGAGAACGGGTCGGCGACGAAGCGCTCCGCCGTCAGCTCGGGCCGGTTCAGGTAGCCGCGCGCCACGCCCGCTCCGCTCACGTACAGCTCGCCCGCCACACCCACCGGCACCGGCTCGCCCAGCGCGTCCAGCAGGTAGACCCGCGCGTTGGCGATCGGGCGCCCGATGGAGGGCGCGCGCTCGTCCGCGCCGCACCGGTGCCAGGTGGAATCGATGGTCGCCTCGGTGGGGCCGTAGAGGTTCACCACCTCGCCTACCCCGGCCGCCCGCGCCTCGGCCACCAGCGCGGCGGA
The DNA here is from genome assembly GCA_036399995.1 of Longimicrobium sp. Taxonomy (GTDB): domain Bacteria; phylum Gemmatimonadota; class Gemmatimonadetes; order Longimicrobiales; family Longimicrobiaceae; genus Longimicrobium. The sequence goes on from DASWMA010000694.1 coordinate 20,232, forward strand.
GAGCGGCTCGCCGCCGCAGAAGAGGGTGCGGCAGGGGAGCGACCCGCCCACGGGGAGCGCGCCGAGCACCGCCTGCAGCAGGGTGGGAACGAACTGCGCGACGGTGACGCCGCCCTCCTCGATCGCGCGCCCGATCGCCGCCGGGTCCTTCGCCGCCGCGGGCGGGAGAAGGTGGAGCCGCGCGCCGGTGGCCAGCGGCGTCCACAGCTCCCACACCGACGCGTCGAAGGAGATGGAGGTGCGCTGCAGC